>NZ_QUAJ01000026.1 GCF_003391055.1 Psychrilyobacter piezotolerans | reverse complement strand
ACCTATATTAAAACTAAAATAGGATGGTGATAATTATGTTTCCAATTAAATTTAACCTAAAAGTTTTTCTTGCACTACTTTGTTCGATTTTAATGGGTATCTTTTACTCTGTTTTGTATTCATATATTCATGGATTATTGACAGGAATTTTAATCTATTGCGGGATTTCTTTTTCATCCCCAAAGGAAAAAAAATAATTTAATTTTTTTTATTTATGTTTTTAGTCAAAGAAATGACTACTAAATCTTCTCCTTCCTCTGTGAGAGTAGGTTCTTCCACATGGAAAATATCACCACTAGAATCTCTCTCATAAAATTTAATCACATCAAAAACTTTCCCAGAATCCACTTGAAGTGTAATCAATTCACTTAAAAAATCCTTGAATAACCACCTTCTAAATTCATCAAAATTTTCAAAAGAAAATTTATTTTTAATATTTTCAATATAAAAAACTCTCAGTGGTCTTTTTGAATCAATTTTTTCTTTAGAATCTACCACGAATAATCTTTTTTCAAAGAGATTTAAAAGTTTAGTAGCAAGATCTAAAGTTATTCCCTTTTTTCCATTTTCAAAATTACAGATACTGGCCTGACCTGTACCAATTAAATTTGCAACTTCCCTTTGTGTAAGATTTGATTGTTCTCTAAAATCTTTTAAAAGTTTTCTAAAAAATATATTTAAATTTTGTCCTTTTCTAATCATAGCAGCACCTCTTTTTTTAATGTTATGTAGGTCTTTAATTGAGTAAATATACACATATTATAACATAAAAAAACTAATTTAATATAAACTTCTGTGCTAATCCTAAAAAAGTTCTGTTATAACAGCCAGTATAATTAAATTTCCAACTGTCAAATCTATTTTAAACATTTTAAGATTTTATTGGGATCATTCTTTTCATCTAAAAAATAAAAAGGTTAGCCAGTCCCAGGAAGATTAAGAAACCCAAAGCATCTGTAATCATCGTTAAAAGTATAGAACTTCCAACTGCCGGGTCGGTCTTCATTTTCTTTAATAATAGTGGAATCAAAGTCCCGCAAAGCCCTGCTATTGTGAAATTCATAAATATAGCAAAGGACATAACCAGAGATATCTTGGTATTTTTAAACCACACATATGATCCAAGACCCACAAGGGTTGCAAATATCAGACCATTTAGAATAGCCACTATTATCTCCCTAAAGAAACTCTGATCCCAGTTTGTATCGTCTACATCACCCATAGCCATCTGTCTTACCATTACTGTAAGAGCCTGGTTACCTGTATTCCCTCCCATACTGGCAACTATAGGCATCAGCACGGCCAGAGCCGGCAGCATTTCTATGGTAGTCTGGTATCGGGCAATAACAGAAGCTGAAAAGAAAGCCGTACACATATTTAAAAACTGCCATTTCCCTCTTTTTCTGGAGATATCTATAGCTCTTTTCTCGCCTTCTGCCTCCTCATCTACCCCTGCCATATTATAGATCTGCTCCGTTGCCATCTCTTGCAATAGATCGTAGATATCATCTGCTGTTATCCTACCCACCAGATAATTATCACTGTCTATTACAGGCACAACCTGCAGATCATATTCTTTAAAATCCATTACGACCTTTTCTATATCTTCCTTATCGTTTACGTATCTCGGTTTGTATTTCTCGGGACGCTTGCTTATTATCTCCTTAAAACTTTTATCAAAGTCAAATAAAAGCATATCTTCTAACTGCACTGTAGCCACTAAATTGTTGTAATCACCCAAAATAAAAACACTGCTTACATTCTCCAGCTCCTCGCTGTACTTTAATTTCCTCAAATTTTCAATGGTTTGCCTGACTGTTTCATTGTGATTAGCTGCAAAGAACTCAATCTGCATATAAGCCCCGGCTTCATCTTCCTCATAACCTTTCAGTCTCTGGATCTCCTCCTGTTCCTTGTTATCTAATCCGGCCAGAATACTGGCAGCCAGTTCTTCGTCCAGCTCCTCTATATCCTGCATAAGGTCTGTAGCATCATCTGAATCCATCTTCTTAATCGTTCCGATCATTTTTTTCAGACTTAAAATCTGCAAACTTTCCTTTAGCATCCTCTCGTTGAATGTTTCTAAGATATCTCCTAAGATATGTGTCGGCATCCTCTTAATATATTCAGAAAACCTCTCCTCATCCAGCCTTCTCATACGCTTAAAAATTTTAGACAGATCTGAATAATGCAGATCTACCTTGACTTTTTGATGCAGATATCCCTCTAAGCTATCTACTAATTGCTGTATTTCTTTTTCTTTCTGCATAATTTCACCTTCTTTTTAGTTAAAAAGATTTTTAAGGCCGTCTTCTAATCCATCGATTAGATTTCTTGTACTTTCAGAATCCTTATTTGATTTTGTCTTTTCCTCCAAGATCTTTAATTCCTTTGAACTTTCACCCATTATCTTTTTTAATTCCTCTACTTTTTCTACCTCTGTATTCAATTTTTTTGTATATTTTTTTATCTCCTTATCTGCCAGGAGTTTTGCCTCTGCCTTATATTTTTTTATATTTTCATCCAAAACTTCTTTTATCAGACCAGATAAGATAGTCCCTATGTTTGTATTAAACTCCAATTTTTCTTTTGTTCCATCATAGGTGTAGTCCATAATCAGCTCATCTATCTCCTGTAAACCTTCTCCCAAGACCTCTTTAATTACCGGGTCCATCTCCAGCTCATTAGGATTAATTTTTAAATCATCTAAAATCATCTTACCGTCTAAATCCAATATTTTATTTTCGTAATTCATATTATAACTTAAATTCATCTTACTTCCAACTATTATAATTAAATTTTTATTTTCACCTGTCATTTTATCGTCTACTGTCAGTCCAGATAGGTTTAATTTAATCTTTGCAGTCTCTGATTCCCTGTTTAACTCACCAAGGATATTCCCTTTAACAGCCTTATCATCTGCATTCAAGTTAAACTTTATGGGGTTAGGAGTGATCCCTGCCTTGGATGTGACATCTTTTACCCCGCCCTTTAAAGTATAATTTAGGTGTTTAAATGTTAAACTTGTATTTTTTACCCAGAGATCATAGGTCTCTCCCTCGTGTGTCTCGTCTTTTTTGTTGAACTCATTGAAAAAATCAATATTTCTGCCTATATATTTCTTTAGATAATTGTTTAAAATGAGGTTTATCTGCGATTGAAACTGTTTTTCATCCCACCCTGCTATATCCTTAAAGGGTTCATCACTATTAATATATTTAAAAGCTTTTTTCTGTATATCTTTAATAACTTTAATGTCCCTGTCAAATTGCTTTTTATCACTCTCGGCTTCCTTTGCCAGTACATCTATTTCCTCAATTAGATCATTTAATTTATCCAATTCATTCAGGAGTTCCACTGGATTTTTTTCATCCTTTATCCTTTCCTCTATTACCTTATATTTAGTTTCTATATTTTTTAATCTGTCTTTATAGTCCTCTCCCTTTAATTTATTGTCCCAATAGGTATGAATTTTTTCTATTTTTCCCCTCTCAGCATCGAACTCCTCTACAATTTTAATATTTAAATCGTCTAAAATCTTCCTGTAGTTATCCCCGCTTAGATCTATCTTTAAACTGCTCAAGTCTAATTTTTCCTCAGTTTCACCAGCATCTGAAGGAAGAGGTGATTCTTTATTTATAATAGCTCCGTCTGCCTCCCTGGGAGTGAATACCTCAACCAGTCCAAGGGTAGCATCATCTATTACTATGAGTTTTTTTAGAAGAGGTTTATATTGTATATCCAAATTAATTTTCTGGAGGTCTCCTATATTTCTCATGGTATTATTTTTATCGGTAATTTGAACTCTGCCAACCTTTAGGCTGCTGCCAAAGAGGTCTAGATCTACATCATCTATATCTATTCTAGCTCCATATTTTTGGCTCCCTATCCTCTCTCCAAAATACTCTATGAGAGTATTTCTAAAAAGATAGGTCCCGAATATTATTAAAATTAAAACTCCTGCTATTATTCCTAATATTTTTTTCATAATTCCTCCTACCGCCTAAGGCGAAATAACTGTACGGTAATTCATTAATTACCCCTTCGTTATTCTAAATATATTTTTTGAATTTCCCCTTAATCTTTCCTTTTTTCGTCTCTCCTGTGCTCCCTATAAATATATGTTTTCCATATCTTCTGATAGAAATAACGTCCCCCTCTTTAACACTCAATGACTTATCGGTTTTAAACCCATAGTTCACCATAACCTGGGATGAGCCGATCATCTTTAGAGCTTCATTTCTGGAGCCATTAATAAGTGCCGACACAATCACGTCCAGCCTGCAGGAATTTATCAGATATTCTTTTACCTCAAATCTATACTGGGGAATACACCTGTCTCCTACTTCCTCTATCTCCACCTTGGATTTCCCAATGCTCAAAAGGTAAAGTTTTAAAAATTCAAACAACCCGTCAGAAATAACCGTATAACAATTTTCATCTTCTACTATGAGGTCTCCTAATTTTTCCCTCTTTATTCCTGTGGATAAGATCCCGGCCAGATAGTGTCTGTGCTCTAATTTATTAAATTTAGAATTGTTTTTTATCACTATAAGTTTAGAAGGGAACTTCAGTGTTTCTCCGGAATAATAACTTTTAAAGGCTGCCATCTTCTTCTCACTCTCCATGGACAGACCATTTACCTCTACCAATATTCCTAGTTCAGCCTCTATTTGGACTAACTTTGACCAAATTTGAGGGGGAAGAAATATATCGGTATATATTGTTCCGTCTGTTTTTTTGCAGAGTTCTATCTTATCGTAGATGCTGGATATTATTCCCTCATCTTCACCTATAAAATAATTTTTAAATTTTTTCTTATCCATCTTTCCTCCGTGTGCCTCATGGCAAATAAAAATTAAATATTAGCTCATGATAATTTCCTCTATACAAATTTTATGTGGTGTTTAATCTATATAGATTTTATCATGAGTCTTTTTTTTTACCTAGTGGAACAATTCATTATACAATTCCCATAAAAATTAAGTATTTTTTAGTATAATTGATTTTATATTATTTGTATGGTAAAATCAATTGTTATTAAATTTTATATTATTACAGATAGAAAAAGGAGATTTTATGAACAAAATTGAAAGAAAATACATTCTGCCCAACGCCATTACAGCCACTAATATGTTTCTAGGTTTCTTGAGTATTACCATGTCCATCAAAGAAAATTACCATCTGGCTGCATGGTTGATTTTATTAGCTATGGTTTTTGACGCCTTAGATGGTCTTACTGCTAGAAAATTAAATGCCTTCAGTGAATTCGGTAAGGAATTCGATTCATTTTGTGACTCTGTATCCTTTGGACTTGCACCTGGTATCTTGATTTTTTCACTTTTATCAAATACTACAAATAATTTCCCCAAGGAACTTATTACACCACTTGCATTTATATATGCTCTTGCAGGAGTAGTCAGATTAGTTAAGTTTAATGTAGTCACTACTGCCAGTGACAGTAAGGACGATTTTAGCGGAATGCCTATTCCAAACGGTGCAAATTTAGTAGTATCTTATTTTTTATTTGCTGAAGTTACTGGATTGGGAGTAGATCCAAAGATCTTAGCTATAGTTGCTTTAGGGTCAGCTGTTCTTATGGTAAGTACAATTCCATTTAGAATCCCACAAAAAGTATTTAGTTTTATACCTAAAAAAATGATCTTATTTGTAGCAATAGCTATCTTAGGTACGGCAGAATACTCATTGTTCCCATTAGGATTATACTATGTTTTTGCTAACCTGTTTACTTTTTTTAACTCAAAAGATCAAAACTAAAGAATATAGAGATAAAAAATGAGCGGGAAACCGCTCATTTTTTATCTCATATATTCTTTAAAAATCATCTTATTTTTTCCGGTTTTTTTAGCCTGATAAAGGGCTTCATCCACCATGGCAAAATAAGATTCAATTGAATTTTTAGGGATAAATTCCAAAACTCCTATGCTTATTGTCAATGGAACTCCATTTCTGTCTATGGATATTTCCAGCTTTTCCACTCTTTTTTGTATATTTTCTGCTGCTGTCCTAGACTCATCTTTACTACAATTCAGCATACCGCCAATAAATTCGTCACCTCCATAGCGTGCGATATAACCGCTGCTCAGCTCCTCCTTTAAAATTTCAGCCACCTTCTGAAGGGCAAGATCCCCTTGAATATGCCCGAAATTATCGTTGATCCCTTTGAAGTTATCCAGATCAAATAAAAATATAAACATTTTTTTACCTTCTAATCTAGCACCCTGTATCCTTTTTTCAAAGGTTTCATAAAAATGCCTTCTATTACAAAGACCGGTGAGATGATCCCTTTCAGAATACTCCTTCAACAGATCATTTGTTTCCTTCAACTTTTCATGTTCCAGGGTATTATTCAGTGCAATGGTCATAAAAGAGATCAATTCCCGGCATATATCAAGCTCCTCTCTTTCAAAATTATCTCTCTCAAATATCTGATATGTAAAACCTCCGATTACTTCCCCCTCCATTTGAAGGGGGGCACAGTAAATACCCTTAGGATATTCTCCTACCAGGAGACTGATACCCTCATTCACAATATCTTCCTTTATTACCTCATTTTTTGTAAAAATTGATTCCATTATAAGGCTGTTTTTTTGGGAATAAAGTATATCACCGAAGTCTAACCGTTCACCAAATTCATAACAAAACCCGTCTTTTAACTTTTTATTTTCTGGGTCATTTATAAATATTCCTATGGCACACTCACCATAGTTTTTTCTCATTATAGTATAAATTCTCAGGGACATCTCCTGCACAGAAGATGTAGAAACCACTGCCTTACTGGCTTCTCCGACTATAGAACGCTGCCTGAGTAATTTTTCCACCCTTTCATTGGTCTCCCTTAACACCTCTTTTTCCCTTTCTTTATAAAAAAGCACTTCTATCATCTTCCTTAAAATCGTCACTTTTTTTAGAACTTCTCCTGCGAAATTATCTTTTTTTCTGCTTTCTAAAAAAAATATTCCTGCAGCCTCTCCACCTAAAAATATAGGATAATAATATGCAGACTGTACCCTGTCTTCCTCCAAATCTATGCCATCACCAATATAATTATTTACGACTATCTCTTTTTTTTTCTCAATACACTTCTCAATTAAATTTTTATCGTTATTCATCTTTTCAACCCACTGGTTGTCTTTTATGAAATATTTAAAAAGAACTGTTTTTCCATCTTTTTCATAGGATATAATTCCCATTGTATCTATTTTGTCATATGTATACACTATCTCATAGAGTTCCCACATAATTGCCTTAAGGTTTACATCAAACATTTTTTTCCTCCCAGCCGGTCTTAAAGAAGTTTATTTTATTATAGCACCCTTATTTGGAGGAAATCAAAGGTTAGTTGTGATCTATTATTGTTCAAATACTCCTAAGTCTTTATTGTCATATAACAGTTCTACACGGGGATCAGCTTTTAGATGACTGTACTTTTCCATAAGCCAGTGGACTAATTTTTTATCCTGCCTTACCTCTGTTCCATTATCTATAAACACATTTATAGTTATCTGTTTAAAGTTTTCCAGCCCTGTCTCGATATCTTTCGCTATCATTTCCTCGGTCTGGCCTGCAGTACACACCAGTAAACAAGCTGAATAAAATTCACTGCTTAATTTTTTTAAGGCAGGTTCATCTATCACAAAGTTTTTACCGTAGGAATCTATCCTATACTTATCATCAAAGGTTTCCACTCCTATACGAAACCTTATTTCCACCCCGTCAAAGTAATCTCTGATCTCATCCAATCTTTTTATATAACCGTAATAGGCTTCAAAATACAGGATCTTTATCTTCTTTTCTCTGACAACTTCCCTGATTTTTTTCAACGTTTCAGAGGGAATTTCAAAAACAGAACCTGAGTTTATCACTTCCAATACTCCAAATTCCCCCGTTACTTCCTTTAAGACTTCAAAGTTGACCTCATTTATCTCATCTTTATCTATAGAATTATCCTCTATATAGTTGCAGAATTTACACTTCCCATAACTGCAGGGGAAACTTTTTAGGAGTACTATTTCCCGAATATTCTTATCCAAAATCTTGTTATACCTCATCTTCCACCTCTTATTTTTATTTTTTGTTTAAAATCAAATTTTGTACGGATAATTCATGAATTATCACTACTTTTCTATTATCCATTATGTAACTTAATACTTATAGGTGGTTAAACTTCCCTTAATTTTCCATCTTGAACTATTCCCTCTCTATGCATCTTTTTAGCCAGGTATAAAAACGGGGTATCAAAACTTGCAATTACAATCTTCATCAGATATGTAGTTGTAAATATCTCTAAACACGTCTTAAAATCATAAAACCCTGGATAGGAAAATCCTAAAAAGTCAAAACTCAGGTAGAAGGCTAAATATGTGAAGATTGCCGTATCTACAAACTGACTCAGCATAGTACTTCCATTGTTTCTCAGCCACAGATGTTTATTTTCCGGAAATCTTTTCTTAAGTTTTTCAAAGAGGTGGATATCTATATTTTGCGAGATCCAGTAGCAGATAAGCCCCACTGCTGTGAACCTGGATAATGGCCCAAATAAGGTTTCCATGGCTACCTGTGAATAATCAGCTGTACTGGGCTCAAAAGCCACTGAGACCTGCAGTAATATAGTTGCTGCTATATTACTCATAAGCCCTATCTTAGCACCCTTGGCTGCTGCCTTCACTCCATATTTTTCCGATAATATATCTGTCACCAGAAAACTTGACGCAAACATTATATTTCCCAGGGTAGATGACATCCCTCCTATCTCTATGGCTTTATTCACCTGGATCTGAGCCAGTATTATAGTTATAGGTATATAGGCGTAGAGACCATTCTTTCCATAGGTTCTGTAAAAATATAGGATGAATCCAAAGTTAACCAACAGCATTACAAACCAAAGTATTATATTTTGCATATTTATTTCTCCTTTTTTATTTTTTACCGTCAATTGTATGGATACACTCAGATTTTTTTGATTTTATCTGTGATACATTTAACTTTTTTATTAAATAATAAAGAAAGTTAATATTCGTATATTTTTTGTGCAATTCGTGACTAAGTCTTTTTAATTAACGGCTAAGTTTTCATGAATATAAAAAGGAGGGATATAAAATCCCTCCAAAAAAAGCAAACCAAAAAAAGCGTAGATTTGTTTCGACCTCTACACATAGTCTTTGGTTTTTTATAGATGGATTTTTCGAACATCTACCACAAAAGTGGATTTAAATATTTAATTTTTTTTTAATTCCCAAAGAGATCTTTAAACATAGAATCAGAATTTATATTTCTTTTATTCTGTTCCATATTTTTTTGAGATTCCATTGTTTTTTCTACATTTTTCATCATAATTTCATCGGATTTAACAAAAAAATCATTGAAATCTGAATTATATACAGATGCCATCTCTACCGGTTCAGTTCCCTTTTTAAACAAGGCCCACCTCTTATTCCAGCCAGATGTAGAATCTGCTAATCTACCATTTTTAGAATCGATCAGCACTTCGGTCAGCTTTCCATTTTTTAATCCGTCGGCAATATGATTAAACTCTTTACCGGTATCATACCCGTCATCCACTAAGATCTGGTAGTAATTACCCCATAATTTGGCTGTAAGTCCTCCGCCAGTGGCAGATTTATCCATAGGTTTATTATTGTCATAGCCAATATATACTGTGGTAACATACTTAGGAGTTATTCCGGCATACCATGCTGTTCTCTGCCTGTTGGTTGTACCGGTTTTCCCACCTTGTACAATATTTTTTCCGTCTTTTGTTACCCTTGCATTTTTACCTGTACCAAGATTTACAACGTCTTCCATCATATGGGTGATGAGAGCTGTATCTTCACCTTCAAATACCCTCTCCTGTTCTGCTTTTTCCTGATATATTACCTTTCCATATCTGTTTTTTATCTGGGTAATAAACTGCGGTTTCACCCTGTATCCGCCATTTGCAAATGGCAGGTATAAACTTGAAAGTTCATATGGAGTCACTACCATAGTTCCCAATGCTGCTGTTAAATTTTGAGGGATCTTTATATCTTCTCCACCTGCTAATTTTACAGTTTCACCTAGGTTTTTAAGCCCTATTTTTTGTAAGACTTTTATTGCCACTATATTTATAGATCTCTCCATTCCTTCTAAGAGGGTGAAATTTTTTCTAAAATCCCCCCCATAGTTTCTAGGTTTCCATTCACCAAATTCCAGAGGTGTATCCTCAATCACCGTATTCATAGGATAACCCTGTCTCAGAGCTGTAAAATAAATAAATGGTTTAAAGGATGATCCAGGCTGCCTTTTGGCATAGATAGCTCTATTGTAATCTCCAGATTTAAAATCTTTACCACCTATAACCGCCCTTACATAACCTGTATCAGCTTCTATAGTCACCATCCCACCGTTTAAACCTTTATTTTCTTTCAGTGGTTCATAGTTTTCAAATGTTGCTTTAGCTGCTTTTTGCATCCCTATATCCAGGGTCGTATATATTTCTAATCCCTCTTCATATATCTGCTTTTCTGTAAATATTTCAAATAATTTTTTTTCTACTATATCGGTAAAATCAGGAGTGTTATAGCTCCTTTTTTTACTTTTATTTTTTATTACAGTAACATTTAATTCAGATAACTCCTCCATAGACAGACCTTTTAATTCCTCCGGCAGTTTATCTTCATTATAAAATTTCTGGGATAATGCTTTTTGATACTCTTCTTCGTCTATAAGGTTATATCTTCTCATTTGAGACAGAACCAATTTACCCCTGGTGACAGCATTGTTTAGATGCTTTCTAGGGTTGTATTTATTTGGTCTATTGGGCACCCCGGCCAGGAGTGCAGATTCAGCTGTATTTATGTCTTTCACGGATTTACCATAAAATGCTCTAGCCGCAGTTTTTACTCCATAGGCTCCTGATCCAAAATATATCTCATTCATATATTTTTCCAGGATCTCATCTTTGGTATAACCCCTTTCCAACTCCACTGTAATTATTGCTTCTTTTACCTTTCTCATGATTTTTTTTTCGTTGGTAAGAAAGGCATTTTTAGCCAGCTGCTGGGTTATAGAACTGGCACCCTGGGCTTTACTCATAGTAACTATATTTACTACCATGGCTCTTCCCATCCCTAAAACATCAAACCCGTGATGACTATGAAATCTCCTATCCTCTATAGCTACATAGGCATCCTTCAGTGATTTAGGCATCTCCTCTATAGTTGCTGTTTCTCTGATCTCTTTATAGAGAATATCTATTACTTCACCATTTGTATCATAGATCTTACTTGGTACTACCGGGTTATACCCTTCTATCAGTTGTCCCAGATCCGGCAGTTCCCTATATGCTTTTACAATAAGAACCGTAGCTCCTACTCCGCCTAATAAAAATAATCCTATAAATATAAATAATATATTACGAAATAATTTTTTCATAGTATCCTACCTTTTGTTTTTTTGTCTTAGTTGTCCACAAGCTCCATCTATATCTGAACCTTTTTCCCCTCTAAAAGTTACATTTATCTTTCTTACTTCCTTTAGCTGGTTATAGAACTTTTCTATTTTTTCCTTATCCGGTCTCTTATAATCTGTCCCTTCCACTTCATTGTAAGGGATTAAGTTTACAATATGATCAAATCCATACATAAATTCAGCCAGCATGTCAGCATCTCTCATTGAACAGTTGAATTCATCTATTAAGATATATTCAAAAGTAAGTCTTCTCTTTGTATATTTTTGATATTGTTGTAAAGTTGTATATAGATCCTGTAACGGATATCTTCTGTTTATAGGTATAATCTCATTTCTCTTTTCATCGGTTACAGCATGGAGTGAGACAGCTAATCCTATTGGCATCTTTTCTTCCAATAACTTTTCAATTCCTGGTACAATTCCAGAAGTAGATACTGTGATCCTTCTCTTTGAGATATTGATCCCCTTTTCATCAGATAACACTCTTATAGATTTTATGGTATTGTTTATGTTTAATAACGGCTCTCCCATTCCCATATAGACTAAGTTATTTACTCCTTCACCTTTTTTCACCAATCTTCTATGGATAGTATATACCTGGTTTACAATCTCATGGGTGAATAAGTCTCTAGTATATCCGCCTTGACCTGTTGCACAGAAACTGCATTTTACAGGACATCCTACCTGAGTAGACAGGCACACTGTGTTTCTGTCTTTATGCTTTAATAGTACAGTCTCTATAGTAGTTCCATCTTCTAATTTAAATAAAAACTTCTCAGTCCCGTCTTTTTTCGATACCTGGTGATCCAATAGGTTTAAATAAGGTATATAAGTTTTTTCTTCCAATAATTCCCTATTTTTTTTAGATATATTTGTCATATCCTCTATTTTTCTGGCAATTTTTACATGAAGCCACTCATATATCTGTTTTGCATTAAATTTTTTCATTCCTAAATCTATTACAACACCCTCTAATTCATCGTACTCTAACTCTAATAAGTTTATCTTATTCATTTTTCTCCTCCACAATCTCACATTCATTTTTAATTAAATTTTCATATAGTTAAACGCTTTTTTCATCTATTTACTAAACTTCCATATTATTCTATACTTTTTATTTCGAAATTTCACTTTTTCGAAATATTATAAAAAATTTAATTTTACTCTTAATTTTAAAGTAATTTCAAAAAAATATCAACTATTTTTTCTATATTTGTATCTATTCTCAAATTAACCCTTGTGGAATTTCCTCCGCCTTTTACAATATACCCCAGTTTTTCCAGATTACTCTTCAATTCACTGCAGTTTATAGCCCTACTCATCACAGTAAAATTCCCCTCTTCACCATATATAAGAGAGTATTTTTCCCCATCTATAAACTTTGAAAAAAACTTAGTTACTGCATCATTTTTTTTGTAGATAATTATTTTATTTTCTCCTACAATTTCTGCATTGACCTTTAATTTTTCACATAATAGTTCACTATAGTCGTGATACAGACCATTCAATTCCTTAGTTTTAGATTTACTGTCTTCCAGCAAATAATCTATCTTGTCATTTACCTCCTCCACTGTGGAACTGAGCTGGGTTCTAGCTTTTTTTATAATTTCATGTTTTTTATAATAATCTTCATAACATCTGTTCCCGGCCTTATAATAGATACGCGTTAAGGTTTTTTTCGTCTTTTCATAATTTACTACCTTAAATAAGCCTATATCCTTGGTCTGTTTTACATGAAACCCTCCACAGGCATTTAAATCAAAATTTCCTATTTTAACTACCTTTACGTTCCCCACTACCTTATCACTTATAGATTTTCTTAAAGATTCTATCTGAGCGGCTTCTTCACGGGTATAGCTCAAGATCTCCACATCTAAGTTCTCTGTGATCATCCTATTCATGGCCGCTTCCAAATCTCTTATCTTTACCTCATCTATCTCTAGACTGGGAAAATCTACAGTGGAATATTCCTCTCCCATCCTGAATCCCACAGTATCCAGGTCATATTTTTCCTTTAGATAAGCCGATACCAGGTGCTGTGCCGTATGATTTTTACCTATCTCATGTCGTCTGTCCATATCTATAAGGTACTCGTACTCTCCTAATTTTAACTCCCTGTCTAAAAAAAGGTTTCCGTTTCTGTCTACTTCTAAGACCTGTGTCTCCCCTACACTGCCTAAATCTCCCAGCTGTCCTCCCTTGCCCTCGGAATAAAACTCCATTCCCTCTATATATTCTATATGGGTTAAAAATCTATTTTTTTGTTTGGTCGATCCTGTAATTTTTAGTCTCATATTGCCCTCCATTTTTACCTATCTGATATTTCTATTATATCAGATAGTCTGCTTTTAAAATCAAATTATATCTTTCTGCTGTCATAGGCCCAGTGCAGGAGTGCCTGCCTTTGTTTGATTCTGCAGTGGATATCCATAGGAGCACAGTTTTTTTTTACCGCTCCTACATGTCTTTTCATAGCCTTCCATCGTTTAATCTGTCTTCTGTCTTCTTCCGGCATCCGTCGTCCATAATAATACCTGCAATACCACTGAAACCATCCCCTGGGATCCATAGGACTTATCCATCCCTTCTCCTCCCACTTTTTTAAAGATAATGAGGCATCTACTTTAAAAAAATTAAGCTTTGGATTTTTTATTTCCGGTGAGAGCTTGGCATTCTCATACCAGGATAAAGGAAATTCTTTCCTGCAGTCTGTCATATATTTTCCTCCGAAAACTCCCAATTCCAGCATTTCCTTGGGAGTAAGTTCCGGTTTAAATTCAGGATGAAAGTTTTCCCCTTCGGGTTCAGTTAAATAATAATAGCCTTTCTGCATCTTGTCTTCAATTATAATTTTCTTCTTCATTTACTCCCCCCTAATATATATCAAGCTTAAAAAGGAAGCAGAGTCCCCCACTTCCTTTTACCGACATTATAATATTTAATCAAATCTTTTTTTGGACTAACTCTAAAAAATATCATCATATTTATTCATATTTACTTTTTTTCTGCAAATCCTAAGATATATCCGTTGCAGTCCCTCATATAAAATTCCTCCATTCCATACCAGGCAGTACGTAAATCTATGACTATATCAGCCCTGTCTTTGACCGAACTATATATTTCATTGACATCGTCCACATCGATATAAAATGAGACCGAACCACCTATTGGCTCATCTTTTAACAATAAACGGTCTTCCTCAAATACACCCTTCTTTACAAACATGATACATACTTCATCCCTGCTTACCATGGCATAGCTGTAGGTTTTATCTTCTTTTAGTTCATTTTCAATGGTCTCGGTATTTTCCGGCACAGCCATATTAAGTTTAAATCCAAGAATTTCCCCATAAAACTCTACAGTTTCCCTCACATCGTTAACTATCATATTAGGCATAAGTTTTTTTAATTTCATATTTTACCTCCCTTTGTAATTTTTATTTTTTATTCATTTTTCTTCAATCTGTTAATGAGTTTTTTTCCCCTGCTTACTACCGATGGTGCCCCTTCTTCCATCATTTCTTTAATCCGTTTTATTATTTCAGGGTTAAGTTGTTCGTCTTTTTCAGCAAAATCAGCCAGTGTCTGCATTGAAAAGATCTCATTCTTATAATCGGGTCACTGCTCAACATCCCTTCAAAAACCTCCTTAAACAAAGAGGGTTTATCTAATATTTCCTGAACTACTTCATTTGATCTGCCGATAGATCTTAAGTCCCCGCCCTTTAATTTTTTCAGTATTTGGCTCATCTTTTTTCAACTCCTGTCTCTAATAAATAACATAAATTATTCCAGAGAAATTTAAGACCTACTTACTTACTAGTATACCCTGCTGAAAATAATATTCCAAAAGAATTGGCACTTCTCCAATTATTTATTCTCCCAGGTATTAAAAAAAGGATTATATAAGTGATTTTACTTATATAATCTCTTTTTTTATCTAAGAAATTGTACTAAAATATCTACCAGTAAATGGTATCATCTTCTTTCCATATCCCATCAAGAAGATCTTTTTCAATTAGAGTACTCATTTTTTACCTCCTGTTTCCAAATATTGTATTTTTTTATTTCATAATTAAAAAATATATTAGTGACAATAATATAATTAAATAATCCTTCATCCATACTAAGCGAAACTAAAGTTGATATAAGGATTATCCAAAAATCATAAGAAATAAGGACAAAAATTTTCTTCTTTGTGAGTAACAAAGAATTTTTTATAGAATTTATTTTCATATCATTTATAAAGCTTAGATTATATGGTAAAAAAGTTGTTATATAATATATTGAATTAAATAAAACAATAAATAATAAAAAGTTGTTTTTATTTAATGGCATTATTAATGGCACTGCAGAGATTAAAAGACATCTTAACAGATAAAAAATCATAAATTTGTCCAGATTCTTGCTTGATTTATTATCGTAATAAATATAAATTAATAATGGGATTGTAACCTGTAGCAATTTACTAACAAATCCTAGAACCTTAAAATATTCATTTATAATTGATATTTTCATTAAAAAGTAACTTACAATAACTATTGCAGTTAATATAAGAGTTACTATTATTCTTTCTTTTTTGTCTATAGTTTCATGAATGTGCTCTGTTTTATTGATAATATTACCTTCCTAATTTTTATTTTGTATGATTTTTTTGGATTAAAGCTCCTGAGTTCATTCAGGGTGTAATATGTAGTCATTTTATTATTCTCCCAAATTAATTTTTATAAATTTCATAGTGATATTTTTTGTTGATATTTACCTTTTTATACTTTAATGATTTTAAAAGAATTTCTTCAAATTCATCAATATCCAATGGATCTACTGCAAAAAAACCTTTTGGTAGAAGAATCTGTTTTGGTAAGCTAGGATGTTTTTTATTATGAAAAGTTATTTTCACTTGTGTACCTCCTAAACCAAATATAGGTATAATTAACTCCACATTTTTTTTTATATTTAACCTCCTGTATCTCAACATATAAAATGTCCTATATATGACATCGTCATCTAAAAAAATAAGTTTATTAAAAAAATAATAAAAATATGAATGGATTATATAATGAGAGAGAGATATTAAAAGTATTCCATAAAATGTTATACCTATTTCAAATATTGAATAGAGTATTGTCAGTAAAAATGTAAAAGACAAAAACAAAGTTGTCAGTATTCCCACTATAATATATTTCTTTTTTCTATATTTATATTGATAGGGATTATCTTCTTCATCTATCAAATCTTCTAGATATTTGGATGTAGTTGTTTTGTAGTTATTTTTCTTACATCTCGCTATGAGTTCATCCAACTTGTTAAATATTTCTTCTATACTATCTTTTGAAAATATGAAAGATATTTCTCTTATTTTCTTCTTTCTCATGATAGATATGATTATATTATCTCCTTCGATTCTCTTTCTTCTGATATCCCCCAATTTTATCACTGTTTTTTTCTTAAAAATTTTGCCTGATTCTTTGATGATATTTTTGTCTGTCAAAATTGTATTTTCATTTTCATGTACTATCGCCTCATTATCTTTAAGCCTGTACCTCATAACTATCATTCCTTCCCTTTTAATTTACTTTCAATTTTAAATGCTATTGTTTTTGCTTCATCTATAGTCAGGCTAGATAAAAGAGAGTATACTTTAGCTTCAGTTTTTCTGTTTTGTAATCTTAGGGTTACCATTGAGGTATAGTATATTTTTTGAACTGAAACAGATTTTATTTCCGAATAATAATATTTATCTGTAAAAAAACTAAAAGCAGTCCTAACTATTACACCTTTATCAGTTATAACAAGTTTACCTATCCAGCCTTCCAAAATTTGATTTAAAGGCCATAAAAAATAAAAAGCTAAAATAAGTGGTATCCCCCACTCTCCAGGTAGAATAAATTCTCTCAGTGCAAAAATAGCAAAAATTCCAACTAAAACCATAAATCCAGCGATTATTTTGTAACCCATTCCCTTCTTATATGATATATATTCCACCACCTCACCTCTCTCCAGCAGTTTTCTTATTACGCTGTCCTTTTTGATGATTTCCTCTATACTCTTTTTCCCGTTTGTTCCCGTATTTGAAGTTCCCATATTATTTCTCCTCCTATCAATTTTTTTGACACAGATTTCCCCACTTTTAAATCGAAGTTTATAGTCGTTCTACTTCAGCAGTACTGTTCCTACAACAACGATCGTGACTTACTCCACTAAGACAACTTATAAACTTCTGGCACTTTTTGGATACTTTTTCTTGCTACAGAGAAAAAGTATCCCGTATCAAAAGCGGAAACTTTGGAATCTTCTGACGCAATACTCTTAATTTTGAAAAAATTCTAGAGTTTTGGTGATGCCCCTTGCGGGTAGACTCCCTTTGTTTCTCAGATCAAGGCTCATTTAAAATTATATTCATTTACATCTAATTTTTATACTCGTGAACCTAAATAGAAAAAATTAAAATCTAAGGGATCCTCCCTTAACTGGCTCTATTTACTTTTTATCTGAAAAAAAAATAGAGGAAAGAAAAGCAGAAATTTTGAAAATAGCTTCTGAGTAGAGATAAAATAACCACGAGCTTTCGGGATACAATCCTCACTACGTTGCGGAACTTAATTTGTATATCGCTCTTAGTAGAATAAATTTTGTGAAAGCAACATCGCCTTCAAAATTGAAAGCTAAAGAAAAAGACCGACAAAGCTCAATTTCTCCATATTTTTTTCATAAATTTCCCTCCTTTAATAATTTTCAAAGTCACTGAAAATATTTTCATTTTCACTACTCAAACGATCTATTTCTTCATAAATTTTATCTATAGTAGAATAATAATTATCGATTGTAACCCCTTTATTATAATCTCTTGCTATAATTTCATATTTTTCAGCATTCTTAATCCCTTTAAAGTCTCTTTTTTTAATAACCAACATTTTCTCTGTTTTCTCTTCAAAAAGAGTGTTATCGAATCGTAAGAAAAAGTCATCGATATGATTATTATATTTTGAAAATTCTTCTACGAACCCTTTGATAGTTTTAAGGTATTTTTCTTTGGATATTTTTTTCTTCTTCAAATCCTCTTTATTCGAAAAAATCATTATTTTTACATAATTATCTTTAAATTTCTTTTTTAAGAGTTCCTCATAGGAATCAACCATCCATTTTTCACTAATAGAAATACTTATTGTAGAGGAATATTTCCAAGGAAAATGTTTACTGATCATCTTTTTATAGAATTCATCTACTTCCCTATAAAAAATCACCCTTCTATAGTTATCGACTATCTTTCCATCCCTTATCCATACTCCTACAGGGAATTTTTTATCATGTTTTAGATATCCTCCTATAGCTGGATACCATTTCATACCATGAGCTTCATCTCCGTAATAATAATAATAAATTCTGGTTACTACGAAATCAAAGTCATATTTTTCCTTAAAATGTTTTTCTACTCGTTCTTTAACGAGAGGATGGAAAAGATTGACTCCTATAGGTTTTTTTCCCATAGAATGATATGATTTGTAAAACAAAAACATAAATAAAAATGGTAAAATAAACTTAGTTACCACAGTAAAATCTTTATTTTTGATAGCTTTCCATAAAAAAAATATAAACATAGGAATAACTAACAAAATAAATAGGAACAGTATATTGGGAAAAATAATCAGTAAGACAGAATAAATCACCGCCAATATAATTGATTTTCCAACAGTATTTTTTAATAGCTCTTTAATTTTTTTTATTTCCATATTTTCCTCCTATTTTGATTTTCTCTTAAAAGTTTTATTTTATATCTAAATCCATTGAGCAGATTTAAAGATTTTACTTTTGCCATAAACATCCTCCTCACATCTAATATTTGAAAAAGTTAAATGTTATTAAAACACTACCTAATATAGCAAGGATGCCTATATAAGTATCCTTACTAAAAATATGAGTATTTTCTATAATTCTACTTATCGTCATCAATATTATAAATTCGCCAGTTAATCGTGCAGCAAATAAATCGTTTTTAAAATTTAATTTTAAATTGATTTGCTTAACAATATCTAATATATTTATTTTTGAAAAACCCTCATTAAAACCCAATTTTTTATTCTTGTTTTCATAAAAAGTAAAATGAGCTGTTTTACTTGAAAAAAATGGCAACTTAAGATAATCAATTTTTTTTATTTGTGTATATAGAATTTTCTCTGTTTTATTCTTATTTACTGTAATTAATGAATAATTTGTAAAAATTATTGTATTTTTATCCATTTTTTTATCAATAAAACTAACATAATAAAAAAGTAGCTAACAAAAAAATACAGAAAATTAAATTTCATATAAGCAAGCAGTTCAATTAAAAGTAATAAAATAAAAATTGATGTAAATGTTAAAAAGACAAAATTAAGAGTGTAATCAATATTTTTACTTGATTTATTTTTTTCATAAGCTATATACCTAACCTCCTCCCCTTCCGACAACTCTTTCTTTATCTCAGGATACTGCTCTATAAACTGATCTATGGTCAACTCTCCATTGGTACCAGTATCACTATTTCTTATCTCCTTATCTTCATCTAGTATCCTATTCACTATTTCATTCACGTCTTTTATATCTTCCATAATCCCATCCCCATAATTTTTTTTATTATATTTTTGCCACTAGTTTACACCAATCATCACAAATAGATCGATAAAACTGTGATTGTCTCTATCAAACCTAACGTAATTATCTGTATCGACATAAAAAGCAGAATATTGTTCGTCCATTATTTACTACCCTTCTTAATTGTAATATATCTATACATGGAAAGAATACCCAGAATCCAAAATAGTAATCGCATAAAAACATAAAAGTCTATAATAGCTATCAAGGCTAAAAACACCCATATTATAAGTCCTATATAAGCAATAGACGTTAGAATTTTTTCTGTGGTTCCCATTTTAGAAATACCTATTTTATAAATTATATTTGAAAGATTGATTTTAGAAAAATAGATTTCAGAACATATTAATTTATTTTCCTTCCCTTTTAAAATCAAATTTCCAAATTCAGGATTTTTCGGAGTTTTATTGTAAACCACTTTTTTTATTTCACTATATAATATTTTATTTATTTTATTATTTTTTTTTAATGTAAGTAGTGAATTATTGGTAAAAATTATTGATTCTTGTGCAAATTCATGAGAACATAAAAATGTCATAAAAAATGTCATAAAAATTGGAAAGAAAAGCCAACTATAATAAACTGTAATAATCAGTGAGACTACTGCCAAAGGAAAAGATCCAAAATAAATTTTGTTGAATTCACGTTTTTTAGATTTTATCTTTTCATAAGCAATATATCGAACCTTTTCCCCCACCTCTAACCTTTTCTTTATTTTCGGATATTTCTCCATGAATTCATCTATTGTTAATTCTCCATTGGTACCAGTCAAACTGTTTTTAATTGTACTGTCTTCGTCCAATATTTTATTTATTAATATGTTCAAATTCTTTGGATTTTCTAAGTTACTTTTTTTAGTTTTTTCTTTATCAAGACTATTTTTATTCTTCCTTTTTTTAGTAATTTAAAATATGTAGTAACTAAAATAATATCAAAATATAAAATTATTAAATTCATAAAAAATAAATATGATGAAAGCTCAAGATAAGTGCCTATTAATCCCATTATTAAAACTATTAATAGTATCTTTATTTTAAATAATTTAGATGTCATTATTTCATCTTGTATTTTTAATTCGCTTTTAAATTTTAATAAAATTTGAGGTAACTGAAATCTGTTGTAATTTGTTGTAATCACCCCAATTTTTTCTTTATCACTATAAATACTGTATGAAAAACATCCCGGGGAAATATTGACATTCATCCTTTTTATCTCACTATAGATAAATTTTTTACTATATTTTTTCCTTTTTATAATCAATGATTTATCTGTAAAAATTACAGTATCCTCAACCATACTCATGATAAATATTATTGTAAGCAGAAATAAAATAAAAGTAGGTAAAAATATCCAACGATTCCCAGTATATGAAGTGATAATAAAAAAAGTACAAGCAGTTAAAAAACATACATAGATAGGTACTATAAACCTTAATATCCCAGTAGCATCTGATGGTTCATAGGCTATATACCGAACTTCCTCCCCTTCTTCTAACTCTTTCTTTACCTCATAATTTTCTTCCATAAACTCTTCTATAGTCAATGTCCCGTTGGTACCACTCGAGCTATTTTTTATCTCCTTATCTTCATCTAGTATCCGATTCACTATTTCATTCATATCTTCCATAACCCCATCCCCTATAAAAAATTTCTGCTTTCTAGCATTTTTTTTATTTAAAAATTCTTTTTCTAGATGTTACTCTACTTCTCAGTAAAAATTCTACTCAGTCGTACAACAGAATAAGTTCCGCAGTGTAACGAGGACTGAAGCTGTAAAAAGACGGTAATTACCTCTGACTTACCCCTATAACATCATTTAGAAAAAGTCTGCTTTTCTTTCCTCTATTTCTTTTTCAGATAAAAAGTAAATAGAGCCAGTTAAGGATGGAATCCTTAGAATTTTCTTCATACTACTCCTGTTTCCGTCTCTAGCCACATTCTAAATTATTTTATTTCAAATAAAAGTAATTTAGATACTCGTGTCTCAAGCGGACAAAAATCAAAAGTAGTAACTACAAAAAAAATACAGATCCCGAAAGATCTGCAACTGGCTGCCATTTTAAAGGCCCTATAGCTTTGCGTCACAGGATTTCTCCTATTTTGCCAACATTTTAAATTTTAATTAAAAAATTATTGAATTTTAATTAAAACTGTAATATTTTTAGTCATTTCTTTACAATATAGTGCATTTTATTTTTGTTGTCAATTTTTTTTATGTTCAGCCCAAATAAATAGACAAATATTGTAGATGAAATAATTACCATTGAAAAAGAGACTAAGGGTAAAGGTATTAAAAAAAGGGTTATATAAGTAAAATTACTCATATAATCCTTTTTTGTTTTTGATAATAATTCTGGATGCAGCGTCACGTTGCTTTACTTCCTAGCCACACACCCCTCCAAATGATCATCTACTACTCCTACTGCCTGTAAATAAGCATAGATGATTGTAGTTCCTATAAATTTAAATCCTCTTTTTTTCATGTCTTTACTTATGGCATCTGAAAGTTCTGTTTTTGCAGGAAGATCCTCCAATTTTTCTACCCTGTTTATTATCTGCTTACCATCTGTAAAATTCCATAGATATCTATAAAAGCTCCCAAATTCATTTTGAACCTCCATAAATCTTCCGGCATTGTTTATGGAAGCCCTTATCTTCAATCTGTTTCTGACTATTCCTTTATTATTCATCAGCTCTTCAAATTTTTCTTCATTGTATTCAGCCACCATATTATAATCAAAATTATCATAGGCTTTTCTATAGTTTTCTCTTTTTTTCAATATAGTCAGCCAGTTGAGCCCTGCCTGGGCAGATTCTAAGATCAGAAATTCAAACAAGGTTCTGTCATCATGGACAACCTTCCCCCACTCCTCATCATGATATTTTTCATAGAGTTCATTTCCTATACACCAATCACACCTTTTCATTCACTCCCCCTGTGGATCAAACTTAATCCATTTCCTTTTGGATCTTACATTAAAATATTAAATTTAATTCTTTTAACAGACTCTCCAATCTGCCGGTAATCACATTTAATTTGTCTACAATATCAAATTCCCTTTTATACAGGTTTTCAAACAATTCCCTTATGTCTGTTTCCATATTTTCCGGGGTGTGATCCAGCTGTTCTTTTGTAATTTTTAGGAGTTTTTTTTCTCCAGGGTGAAGTTTCATATTTATTGCAAAAATAATATCGAAATAACTTTCAAAAAATGCACTGATTCTATGGTTGACGCTTAGGATGTCATTTCTTTTTAAGGCCTTTTCTATCTGGTTGGTATAGGCTGGTATTATTTTATTTAAGAGGGGAAAGTTTTTTGAAACTATATTTTTTCTTAATTCTTCCGGATATTCAATATCAAACTTTTTTTGCAGGTTCTCTAATTTCCCGTCCCTGTCGTAGAGGATATCTGATTTAATGAAGTTGGCCCAAAAACAAGTGCTGTATCCTGTTGAGGCTGTACATTTTATAACTATCTCCTCCAATACCCTTTCTATAAATTCTACATCCCTGTATACAATATCCACCTGAACACCGTTCCCCCTGAAGAACCCCTGGTCCTCTCTCTCCCAGGTTGTGTTATCTAATTCAGCATAATTAAAATACTTATCTGCTATTTTTTTCCTGAAATCCAATGGGATCTCACCTTTAGAATATATATATAAATCATAATCCGAATCCTTATCAAAATCAGGAGTAGTTCTCGAACCCGATAAAAGAACCCCATCCACCGATTCATATTTTGAAAAATCATCCACTAACTCCAATAATATGCCATCATATTTATTCATACCTTTCGTCCCCCTTTATTTGAATATTTTTTTATTTTTAATTATAACAAACTAGTTCTGCCCTTATTCAATTATAATAAAAAATGTCTTATTTTTTCAAGAAATTTGTCCTGATTTTATTATGTTATTTAATTACAAAAGAATTTTGTATAACTTATTTTAATAAGGCAGTATTAAAGTATGGTTGTTAGTGACCCGCTTGTTATAAATTCGGCTATTTCATTTCTCCTTTCTATCCTTTCGGCCAACGACACCATCATAGTCACGAAATGAATGATACACTCAACAACCATTAACCTTATATATGCATTTTCTATTTAAAAACTTAGAAAATTCTTTGATCCAGCCAATATATTTGTTTTTTTACAAATATATCTTGACAATTTCATGTGCAAAGATATATTGTATATATAATAAAAGTTTTTATCATTATTTTTAATGATGAACTACGAGTTAACAGGAAGTATAATTTTTAAATGAAAATTTAAGAATTAAAAATATATTCTACGAGGAGGTCAAAATGGGAAAATCGCTTACGTATAAAATCTTAGAAAATAATCTGATATCAGGGGAATTAAAACCCGGTTCAGAAATAACCGTTAAAGTCAACCAAACCCTTACCCAGGACTCTACCGGGACGATGGTTTATTTGCAATTAGAAGCTATGAATATTAAAGATATAAAAACGGATCTTTCTGTTGCATATATTGATCACAACACACTGCAAGCAGGTTTTGAAAATGCCGATGACCATGAATTCATCAAAAGTGCTGCTGCAAAATATGGAATTATTTACTCCAAACCCGGAAATGGTATTTGCCACCAGCTGCATTTGGAGCGTTTTGGAAAACCCGGAACAATTCTTCTTGGATCCGATAGTCATACACCGACTGCAGGAGGTTTAGGTATGATAGGAATCGGGGCCGGGGGACTGGATGTGGCTGCAGCTATGGCGACGGGTACTTATACTCTGAAAGTACCAAAAGTTCTGAATATAGAACTTCATGGTAAACTGAAGACATGGGTATCTGCTAAGGACGTAATTCTCTATATCCTCAAAAAACTTACCGTAAAGGGTGGGGTCGGTTATATTATTGAGTATTCAGGTGAAGGAGTCGTTGATCTTTCTCTCACCGACAGAGCCACCATCACAAACATGGGTGCTGAACTTGGGGCTACAACATCTATTTTTCCAAGTGATGAAAACACCCTTGATTTTCTTACACGACAGGAAAGAACCAAGGATTATGAAGGATGGATAGCTGATGAGGGTGCCATCTATGATAAAAAATTGGTTATTGATCTAGATAAAATTACACCTATGGCAGCTATGCCGCACAGCCCTGACAATGTTGCTGCTGTAAAGGATATAGAAAAAATTAAGGTAGACCAGATTGCAATAGGCAGCTGTACTAACTCCTCCTATACAGATTTGATGAAGGTAGCAGCTATTTTAAAAGGTAAAAGGGTTCATCCGGATGTGAGTCTGGTAATCTCTCCTGGTTCCAGTAATATTCTAAAAATGATGTCGGATGAGGGCGCTCTGGGTGATTTAATATCAGCTGGAGCAAGAATATTGGAGGCATCATGCGGGCCATGTATAGGCATGGGACAGGCACCAAAGTCCAAAGCAATTTCACTGAGAACATTTAACAGAAATTTCAAAGGAAGATGCGGAACAAAGGATGCAGATGTTTATATTATCAGTCCTGAAACAGCTGCTGTTTCGGCTTTAACAGGATATCTTACCGATCCTTCAGAATGCGGATTGGATTTTCCAAAAGTAGCACTGCCTGATAAGTTCGCAGTCTATGAAAACTACTTTATCTACCCTCCTAAAGATAGAGAGGGTCTGGAAGTTGTCATGGGGCCGAACATCAAACCTTTCCCACTGAATGAACCACTGATTGATACTATGGAGATCCCTATTCTCCTGAAAACAAAGGATAATGTCACAACCGATGACATCATGCCTTCCAATGCAAAACTATTGCCCTTCAGATCCAATATTCCTGAACTTTCAAAATATTGCTTTGGAACACTGGTGGATGATTTTCACGTAAAAGCAAAGGCTGCAGATGGGGGAATTGTAATTGGAGGAGATAATTACGGTCAGGGTTCTAGTCGTGAACATGCGGCACTGGTGCCACTCTACTTAGGAATCAAGGCTGTAATTGCCAAATCCTTTGCTAGAATTCACAAGGCTAATCTAATCAACTCAGGAATTTTACCCCTTGTATTTAAAAATATATCTGACTATGAAAAATTTGATGAAACAGATGTTATTGTCCTTAACGGACTGATAAATTCATTGGATTGTGGTAAGGAGATAGAAATTTTAAATAAGACAAAATCTTTCTCTTGTACCCTTACCTTTGATGGTTCCAAAAGAGATGTGGAACTTTTAAAAAGCGGAGGTTATTTAAATTATGTTAAAAACAATAAATAAATTGGCAGGTGAAGTGAATGTATAATATAACATTGATCCCAGGGGACGGAATTGGTCCGGAAGTCAGCGAAGCTGCAAAGCACGTTGTAGATGCTACTGGTTTGAATATCAACTGGGAAACAGTAAATGCAGGTGAAAAAGTCTTTCAAGATACCGGTGTACTGGTCCCTGAAAAAGTCTTTCAGAGCATTGAAAAAAATAAAATTGTTTTGAAAGGACCAATTACAACACCCATAGGTTCTGGTTTCAGAAGTATAAATGTCATGCTCAGAAAAAAATATGATCTGTACTCAAATGTCAGGCCTGTGAGATCCCTTCCGGGTATCAACACCCCTTTCAAGGGAATTGATCTGGTGATTTTCAGGGAAAATACCGAGGGGCTCTATGCAGGTATCGAACAGGAGCTGCCTGATGGAAGTTGTGAGGCAGTCAAAAGAGTTTCCCGGAATGCTTCCATCCGAATTGCTGAAGCGGCATTTGAATATGCAAAGAAGAACAATAAGAAGAAAGTTACAGTAGCCCATAAAGCAAACATCATGAAACTTGCTGACGGACTCTTTCTGAATTGTGTCAGAGAAGTTTCACAAGCTTACCCCGACATTGCACTTCAAGAAGTCATCGTAGACAATATGTGTATGCAGCTTGTGATGAACCCTAACCAGTTTGAGGTTATTGTTACCATGAATCTTTACGGTGACCTCCTGTCCGATCTTTGTGCAGGATTAGTAGGCGGCCTTGGTCTGGTCCCAGGTGCCAACATCGGAAAAGATATTTCAATATTTGAAGCCGTACACGGCAGTGCACCGGATATTGCAGGCAAGAATCTTGCCAATCCCATTGCCCTTATCCTTTCAAGCGCAATGATGCTGAACCATATGGGTGAAACAGATAAAGCGGAAGCAATTATAAAAGCCGTAACCAAAACTATTTATGAAGATAAAGTTCTCACCTGTGATTTGGGTGGTAAGGCTACAACAAATGAAATAACAAAGGCAATTATCAAAAATATCATTTAACTGCGTGGGGGTGAAATCGTGAATAATATCAATGACAAAGCAATCCTGGATAAACTGTCCTTAAAAGCTGAAAAAAACAACTATATCAAACCAGAATACTATGATCAATTCAATGTAAAGCGTGGTCTCAGAAATAACAATGGAACTGGTGTCCTGGTAGGTTTGACAGAAATCGGTTCAGTTATAGGTTATCATATGGATGGTGATATAAAATGTCCCTGTGAAGGTAAACTATTTTACAGGGGTATCAACATCAAGAATATAGTAAATGGATTCCAATCGGACAACAGGCGTGGCTTTGAAGAAACTGCATATCTTCTTTTGTTTGGAGAACTGCCTACATCTGATGAGCTTTTGGATTTCACCGGACTCCTGGATCAGTGCCGTGACCTGCCGCCGGGCTATACAGAAAATATGATTTTGAAGATCCCTGGTAAGGATATAATGAACAAGTTACAGAGAAGCATCCTAACCCTTTATTCTCATGATCCCGATCCTGATAATATTGATGTAAAAAATATATTAAGACAGAGTATTGAGCTGATAGCACGTGTCCCTACAATAATTTCTTATGGATATCAGGCAAAGGCACATTATTTTGATAAGAAAAGTCTTTTTATCCACAAGCCGCAACCAGGTATCGGAACGGCTGAAAATATCCTGCATATGATTCGTCCGGACAATAAATATTCGAAATTAGAAGCGGAGACCCTGGATCTGAGTCTCGTCATCCATGCAGAACACGGCGGCGGTAACAACTCCACCTTTGCTACCCATGTAGTTTCATCCAGTGGAACAGACACCTACTCGGCTATGACAGCCGCTGTAGGATCACTTAAGGGACCAAAACATGGGGGTGCCAATAACAAAGTCCGGGAAATGATTCTGAACATCAGGGAAAACGTAACAGATTGGAGCAACCGTGAAGATTTAAAAGACTATTTGTTAAAAATTTTAAAAAAAGAAGTTTATAACAAAAAAGGTTTGATCTACGGCATGGGCCATGCTGTCTATACTAAATCCGATCCCAGAGCCTTACTGCTGAAGAAAAAAGCCTATGAACTGGCCCTGGAAAAAAATGCAGTTGTGGATTTTAATCTCTATAAAAACATAGAAGAACTTACCATTGAACTGTTTAGGGAATTAAAGGGAGATAATGTTAATATTTCTGCTAATGTGGACTTATACTCTGGTTTTGTCTATGAAATGTTAGGCATTCCATATGAGTTGTATACACCTATTTTTGCTGCTGCGAGAATTGTGGGATGGTGTGCTCACAGAATCGAACAGATCGTCAGCGATCAGAAGATTATCCGGCCTGCATATAAAACGGTTAATCCGAGACAGATATATATATCCATAGACAAACGCGGGGTGTCCAAAAAAAATTAATGAATAAAGGATGGTGAAAATGGGAATATTAGCTAAAAGATCGGAAGATAAAAATATAATAGATACAGTATTTACCATGGTTAACAAAGCAAAGGATGCAAAAATTAAATATGGAGAAGAAAATGTAATAGATGTAACAATAGGTGCCCTTTATGATGAGAATGGAAATTTTACTATTTTCGATTCTGTAAATAATGTATATAAAAACTTAGATAAGATGGACATAGCACCATATGCAGAATCATTTGTTGGAAATAGTGATTATCTGAGGGAAATAAAGTCGTGGGTATTGGGTAGTCATGAAGAAAAATTCAATGTAGGAGGTATTGCTACCCCTGGTGGAAGTGGATCTGTAAGTTCTACCATGAAAAATATATTGGATGCAGGTCAAACATTACTCATCCCAAATATTGGCTGGGGATCATATAAAATAATGGCTAAAGAGCATGATTTGGAAGTGGTAACTTATGAATTATTTAATAAAAAAGATGAATTTAATGTAGAAGATTTCAGGGAAAAGGCCCTAAAGATAATGAAATCGCAGGGGAAGGTCCTGGCTATAATTAACGATCCCTGTCATAATCCTACGGGATACTCTATGAGTATCTCTGAGTGGAATAGTATTGTAAAAATAATGAATGAACTGTCTGAAATAGGGAATTTTATTTTATTAAATGACTTAGCTTACATAGACTATTCTGTTAACGGATATGAAAAAAGTCGTGAATATATGGATAACTTTAAAAATCTATCTCCTAAAAATTTAGTTATATTTTCATTTAGCTGTTCTAAAACTTTGACTAAATATGGGCTGCGTGCAGGAGGAAGTGTTTTTATTTCAAATAACAAAAAAAATATAGATGATTATATGAGAGCCAATGAGTTTACCTGCAGAGGTGTTTGGTCAAATATACCTAAGGGTGGAATGAAATTATTTTCAACCATACAAGAAAATAAAGTTCTTCGGGATAATCTAAAAAAAGAAAGAGATTTTTATATAGAATTATTGAAAAAAAGATCCAAAATTTTCTTAGATGAAGCAAAAGAAGCAGGACTGGCAGTTTATCCATATAAGGAAGGGTTTTTTATAACTTTAAAAATAGAAAATGATAAAATAAAACAAAGTATGGAAAAATTAAATGCAGAAAACATTTATCCGATACAGGTGGCTTCTGGAATAAGGATAGCTATTTGCGGTAGTCCAAGTAAAAAATTAAAAGGATTAGCCGGAAGGATAAAAACGATATTAAAGTAAATAGGTAGAGAGGATTCGATAAAAGGGAGATGATATATATATCATCTCCCTTTTTCCTTCATATTTTTTTATTATGGAGCCAAAATTTATATATTTAGTTGACAAGGGTAATTTTATAATGAAGTATTTATTAGAGGTATATTTAAAAATCAAAATATATAGCGGCAACATATTAAATTATGGTATGAGGAGGAAGACCTATGAAAAAAATTGTGATTTTTTATTCATTTGAAGGTGATACAAAATTAATAGCTGAAAATATAGCCCAAACAATAGGTGCAGACATTTTGGAATTAAAACCAAAAGAGGACTTGAAATCAAAAGGAATTATGAAATACGTATGGGGCGGGAAAGCAGTAATGATGCATGAACAGCCGGAATTACTCCCTCTGGATAAAGACGTCGATAGTTATGATGTTTTATTCATCGGTACACCTGTATGGGCTTGGTCATATGCTCCGGCCTTAAATACTTTTTTTTCCGCACATTTATTATCCGGTAAGAAAATAGCATTATTCTGCTGTCACGGAGGGGCAAAAGGAAAAATATTCGATCATATGAAAGAAGTATTAAAAGACAATGAGATTTTAGGAGAGATCGATTTCAAAGATCCACTAAAAAACAACACCGATGAAAATATTGAGAAAGTAAAAAAATGGGCAGAAAATATAATGGAAACATTATAGTCATATTTAATTCATTAAAAAATACCCCATGGGGTATTTTTTAATGTAATTATGCAGATAAATTTACCCACTGATGTTTTATGAAAATTTATAATTTTAGTATTATTTGACCAATAGAAAAAGGAAATCCGTTAAATTTCAGTAGTTATAAAGAAGGTAAACATCTATATCTTATCAAGGAGGTCCCCTTATGAAATTTCAAAAATTTAAAATTAAAAATATATATATATATTTTTTTTTATTTATTGTAATATTTTTATTCTTATTTTATAAGGGAAATTCAATATATAAAGGTGAGATTAAAAAAATAGATGATAATCTTTATAGAGCTGCTAAAAATTTAGAATATCTATTGCAAGAAGATTATAACTTCTATGGAATGGATAAAACTTCGTATACCCGTGAAGAAATTTTAGAAACTTCTGAAAAAATTACAAAATTAGCAGAGATAAACAACGTTGATTATCTCTATACTATTATAATTGAAGATGGTATGCCTACCTATACTTCCATCGGTGGCGGCTATGAATATTATGAATATATAAAAAATAAAAATATAAGCAAACTTTACTGGCTTACTTTTGAAGAGATAGAAGATGATTCCATCCATGAGACCATTCAAGCATTTAACACTAAAGATGTTTATTATATCAACAGTTCCGATGATCTTGGGAGCTACAGATCTGTATACCTCATGCTGACCTCAAAGGACGGCCGAAGATATATAGCAGGTGCTGACACAACTATACCTAATTTAAAGAAATCTATAATCAGTGGGCTCTTTACTCTGACAATATATACTCTATTAATTTCAATAGTATTGGTAGCATCTCTGGTTACTGTCTTCGCTAATATAAAAAAACAAAACACCCTTCAAAAAATTTTGCTTGAAAATATGAATTTTGATAAACTTACCGGTGTTTTAAAGAGGGAAAAAGGGTTGGAACAGCTAGAGGAGATAATCAAACAGCTGCCTCTGGAAAATAAAAAAATGTTTTTAGCCTTATTTGATATCATGGATATGAGCTACATCAATGAGGAGTTTGGAACAACAGTCGGCGACAGTATGATAAAAAAACTGGCAGAAATATTAAAGCTGACTTTCAGAGAAACCGATAAGATAGTAAGATTGAACGGGGATCAGTTTTTAGTTGCTGTTACAGAACCTTTAGATGGCGGGGATATAAAAGAGTTCAAAAAAAGGTTTGATATGTTTCTAAAAAAATATGATTTTGGTAAAAAAAGGAAACTCCATATGACTGTACGGAAAGTATTTTTAGAATGGGATAATGAAATAACTTTAAATGCCATGTTAAGGGTTTTATTTGAAAAACTCCGATTTGAAAAAGGGAACGATAAAAAGGAAGTGGCTGTTATAGAACTTGACATCCAGAGGGGACTCCACGAAAATGAATTTGAGGTATATTATCAGCCAAAGATAGATGTTACAACCAGAAATATAGAATTTGAAGCCCTTATGAGATGGAACCATAAAGAGAAAGGAATGATCCTGCCAGGGGCATTCATTCATATAGCCGAAAATTCATCCTTGATAATCTCCCTTACCGAGTTCTTAATCAAACAGGTAAAAAAAGATATTCAGCTGTTGAAAACAAAGGTATCTTTAAATATATCTCCCAACCACTTCAATAAAGAGTTCTTTTTAGAAGAAATGATGAATAAATATGATGATTTAGACGGTATAGAGTTCGAATTGACCGAAGAAAACTTTATCACAAATATAGAGGAATCCGTAAAAAAAATTAAAATTTTAAAAAAACTAGGAGTAGACTGTCTGATCGATGATTTTGGAACCGGATATTCTTCCCTTTCCTATTTATCAAAGCTGCCGGTAACCACTCTAAAAATTGACCGTTCATTTGTCCTCCATCTGTTTGAGGGTTCTGAAAATATGAAGATTATCAAAGCCGTTACTGAATTGGGGGGTAATTTGGGTTTAAAGGTTGTCGTAGAAGGGGTTGAGGAGAAGAAAGAGGTGGATTTCTTAAGGGAAATAGGAATTAATGTTTTCCAGGGATATTATTTCGGTAAACCGGAAAAATTAGAAGTCGTTCTAAATAACTTAAAAAACAACACCTACCTCATAAATTTAAAGGACGAATAAAATTAAAATGGTCAAAGTCTTTATAAATAAAAGATTTTGACCACTTTTCTATTTTTTTTGCATATAGAGGGTATTCGGATAGAATCCAAGCTTTTTATAAAATCCTATGGCTGTTTCATTTTCCTGGGATACCGTCACCCCGATTGCTTGACATTTTTTTTGATCCATCCACTGCAGATGCTTATCCACAAGTTCTCTTCCAAGACCTTTCTCCCTATGAGTTTCATCCACATGGAGAGTTTCAAGTTCCCCTTTCCTGCCATCTATCACCGATATACAATACCCAATATATTCATCTTTATTTTTGACAACACTTATTTTCATATTCTCCTCATTGAATCCGCTGAAAGCCTGTATTCTTTCATCAAACCTGATCAAATGATATGACTCCTTAAAATATTCTGAATTTTTCTCGTGATACTGCCTGTTTTTTTCCCAAAGATCCCTGATTATTTCAACCTCAGCATAAGAAATATCAAAAATTTCAACCATGATTATCCCCCCATTTATAAACAAATTTAATTTTTAATGTCATTAATCTTTTCAAAAATTATCCCGTCTTCCCACTTTTCATTTATATTAATAACCTGCCTTGTTCTACCGATAAATTCAAATCCATTTTTTATTAAAACTATTTGTGAGCCGATATTAGCCGGAGAGGTCCCAGCTTCAATTCTATGCAGATTATGCTCATTGAAAGCCTTGTCAATGACCAGTTTAACCGCTTTAGTTGCATATCCGCACCCATTATATTCTTCCCCAATCCTATACCCTATCTCAGCTTTTTGAAGTATTCCCCTTATAACTGAAAATAAATTTACTCTACCTATTATTTCATTGGACTCATTTCTAATTAAATACATATAGCAAAGTCCATCTTCCTGCTCCATTATAATTTCATCCAAAATTTTCTGAAGATTTTCTAAACAGTAATATTCATCTGCCCTGGGGGGTAAATTCACTTCAAAAAAATCTCTGTTTTCCCTCTCAAATTTTAACAGTTCTTCTGCATGTGATTTTGATATCATTTCAATAGTTATATTTTCCATATTTTTTCTCCTTCTTCCAATTTCTTTTACAGCAAGCCTAATTCTTTAAGTTTTTCTTTTAAAGACTCCGGAGTTTTTAAATGCACTCCGGATATTCCAAGTTCTTCAGCTGACCTTATATTTTCTAATTTATCGTCTATAAAAAGGGTCTCCTCTGGATTTAAAGAATAATTTGTCAAAAGGGTTTCATAGATAGCTTTTTCAGGTTTCAGATGCTTTACATAGGCAGAAACAACACCTCCATCAAAATAACCAAAAAACTCATCTCTTTCCCTTATCTCCTCAAAAGGAATTTTTGGAAAATTTGACAGGATATAGAGGTTGTAACCTTTTTCTTTGAGCTCCTTGGGGATCTCCTTATTAAAATCAAATGGAATCATAATATCTTTTCTTATTTTCATAATCTCCATTACCTCGTCGTAGGTAAAATTTCCATTTTCATCTAGTTTTTCTGCCAGTTCTTTTTCAGTCAGGGTCCCCCTGTCCAGTTTCAGCCAGTCCTCATGCCCAAATATATATTCCATAATTTCATCTTTTTTCTCATAGTTGTTTATTTCCAAAAATTCTTTCGGATTAAATTTAATCAATACCATTCCCAGGTCAAAAACTATATTTTTTATCATTACTTCCTCCATCTTACTTTTCTTTAATATAACAAAAAATTGAACTTTCACGACATTGTAACCCTTAAAAAAAACAAAGTTTTACTGAGTTTAATTTATTTTTTGAACTCGTTTATAATATTTTCCCGGATAACTAAAACTGTACCAAATAAGATATAGAGTTATCGGTGTTCCCAAAACAAAGTTTACATAATACAAAGTATCAAATGACCAATTCATCAATCCAAACCCCTTTATAATAACCTTCAAGACATAAAAGATAAACCACATGATGGTCACCTTTCTAAATGCCGGCTTAAGAATATAAAAATCCTCCTCTCTTTCACATAGGTCTCTGGCCAAATAAGAAACAATATCTTTTTTTCTTATGAGCGACACCCCGAATATAAGTGCATACACCGAATTGGAGATCAATGGATATACATAGTATACTTTAGGATTTTTAAAAACAAAACTCATTATTGTCTGAGTCACCAAAGAAAATATACCTAAATAACTAAAGGGTTTCAACTTCTTAAGTTTAAGATATTCTTTCATATATATTATTGACCCTATTCCAAAACTACTTAAAACTGCCCATGAAAATGAAAGGTATTTATATATCACCATAAATACTATTGCCGGGATTACCTCTCTTAATATCTCTCTATATTTAGTATTCATGACTAGCCCACCTTAAAAATTTATTTTTACAATATTTTCATCATATTCATGACTACTGCTGCTGAATTTTGTGCCGTAATTTTCTCAAATTCTTTCGTACTGACCGAAGCTTCTTCATCAGCTTTATCCGAGATACTTCTTATTACAACGAAAGGCACATCATTTATATGAGCCACATGCCCGATGGCAGACCCCTCCATCTCCACACAATGGGGTGAATACCCTTCTATAATCTGTTCTTTTAACTGAGTATCATCTACAAAACATTCCCCGCTTACAATTCTTCCCAAATGACAAGAACTATTTATCACATCACTATTTTCAAAAGCTTTCTCTGCAGCTTCAATTAATTTCCTGTCCCCTTCAAAATATTCCTGATGAGGAAACCAATTTTTCATCTGCTTTTTTCTTACATCATGATGGGTCACATCCCTGGAGATAACCACATCACAGACTTCAACATCTTCATGCAGTCCTCCAGCAATGCCGGTATTTATAATACCATCTACTCCTAATTTACTGATTAATATCTGGGTGCAGGAAGCTGCATTTACTTTTCCTACCCCGCAGGATGTTATAATCACGTCTTTTCCACATAATTTACCCAGGTGAAATACAAAGCCTGCGATCTTTTCTTTCCTCTGCAGCTCTATCCTGCCTAATAACAATTCAATTTCTATATCCATAGCACCGATTATTCCAATTCTTTTCATATTTTCTTACTCCTTAAATTTTATAGAGCTAGGTCAGCAGTTCATTTAACTGGCTTATAGAATCTACAATATACGTCGGATTGGCCGCCTCTAATTCTTCTAAACTGCCATAGCCGTATAAGACTCCAATTGAATCTATATTATTTTTTTCTGCTCCAATAATATCGTATTTTCTGTCGCCGATCATAATAGTTTCTTTCAAATTTTTTATTTTTAAATTCTCGATTGCACGATTAATTATTTCTGCCTTATTCCCAAGGGTTCCATCTAAGTTGCTTCCCACTATCAGGTCAAAATATTCCATCATTCCAAAATGCTTTAAAACAGTATTAGCAAATACTGTAGGCTTAGATGTTGCAACTGCAATTTTACAACCCCTGTTTTTTAATTCCCCTAACAGATCCAGAATCCCAGAATAAACTTCATTTTCAAATATCCCATTTTTTCTGAAATATTCCCTGAAATATTTGATTGAATCTGAGATCATCTTTTCATCGAAGGAATAAAACTCCATAAATGAATCTTTTAACGGTGGGCCTATAAAAATTTCCAAAGTGCTCAACGATTCTTCTATTATATTATTTTTTTTCAATGCATATTGTACTGCTTTTGTTATCCCGACTCCCGGATCCGTAAGAGTCCCATCCAGATCAAATAAAATATATTTATACTTCATCAACCCCTCCTTGTAACTAATATTTGTAATTTTAATCGCACCTTACAATTTGACAATATATTGTAATACTCTCTCTCCTGTATCTGAATCTATAAATGAAGATTTTAATTTACCATTATTCTTTTCAATGATTCGAACTGAACCAATATTTCCCTCATCACAAGTAATTAATAAATTATTGATCCCCATCTTACCGGCTTCTAATAATCCCATCTTTAAAATTTGATTCCCGTTGCCCTCTCTTCTTCGAGTCATTTTAATTTCATAACCTATATGACCGATGGTTTGCAGATAATCGCTGTCTACTCTATGACGAATCCTTATAACCCCAAGAACTTCATCTTTTGAATCAACAAGCCAGTAACTGCTGCAGGGAACCCAGCCATTGGGTAACCCAATCCCCAATTCAGTATTTTTTAATTCATCTACATATAATTTAAAATCTATTTCTGCATTTTTATATAATTCATATGTTTCTGATCCGCTCTTTTTTATTTCCTCAACATAGGTCAAAAAAGCATTTTTATAATTTTTATCTGGTTTAATCAATCTAGTATTTGCCATTATTTACTCCTTCAAGAAACTTTTTATTTTTTTCAGATATTAATCCTTCATAAAATCTATTTTTCATATCAGTAATTACTGTATAACCTAAGTTGCTACTTGTAAAAAAGACCTAAGGATTCCATCCTTAACTGGGTTCATTTCTTTTGATGAGCAAAAGAAACGAACCAAAGAAAAGCTCACTTTTTCTAAATGATGTTATTTGAGTAAGTCAAAGGTAATGTCCGTCTTTTTATAGCTACAGTCCTCGTTATACTGCGGAACTTATTCCGTTGGGCGACTGAGTAAAATATTTACTGAGAAGCTAGGGAACATCTAAAAAAAGAGTTTTTAACCTCAAAAATGACCTCTTAGCAAGTCTCTTTATCTCATTTTCTCAAAGTTCTATGTTTATATAATCTTTTTATTTATCAAAAATCACTTCATCAAATAAACCTATCTTACTAAACCCTAGTTTTTTGTAAAATTTAATAGCTGTTTCATTTGTTTCTTTTACATTTAACACAATTTTTTTAAAATCGGGTTCTAAATAATCCATTAACCTTGTTACAGTCTTTGTAGATAATCCTGTATGCCGATAGTCCGGATGAGTTGTTATATTTCCTATTGAAACTATTTTAAACTCTTCTGATTTTGCCGTTATCCCTGCTAAACTTATTATCTTACCTTCAGACTTAACTCCCCAAAAATATCCACCTTTTATAAATTCATGGTCTACTAAGTACTCTGGATGACTTTCCTCCAATAAATTTATAATGCCTTCAGTATCTTTTTCACTCAACTGCTGGACAGCCTCACTGTCAATTTTTTTATCCTCACTTCTTTCGGTCAATTCCATGTTGTAATACCTGCACACCTGTATGTCCTCTGCTTCTACCAAAGATTTCCTTACTGTATCAGCGTTAAGGTGAGTGTATAATTTCTTTGGCAGGAATATTCGGAGCTGTTTAAATAATTCATCCTGATAAAAATCCGTTTTACAATATGATGTGGCTAATAAAATCGGAATATCATATTTGATAACAAACATGGCTACTGCCATCAACCGATCTTCTTCATATAAACCATACCATTGAGTATTTTCCCAAAACGGTGTTCCCAAATTATTACATTGATATATAAAATTCCCAAGCTTTTGCCTGTTTAAATATTCTTTAATTGTACCCTTATGGTGAATAGCCATTAATTTCATTGAATTAATCTCCTTATTATTATATTATGTCCATTGATTTCTGTACTTATCTAATGCTTTTTGATTATAATCTCTATATTTTCACCTGCTGAGATCTCTGCATAACCTCCTACAGGAAAGGTAAGGTGCGGAGTGGTATGTCCAAAATCGGCATCATAAATAATCGGCATATTTTTTAACTCTGCCTTTGTATTTATTATTTTTTCAAGGAGACCTTCTTCCATCTTTGATTGTATTTGAAACCTTCCGAATACTATCCCTCTGACCTTTTCAAAATTCGGCTGGTGGATCAGAGACTGGAGGTCTCTGTCAAAGGTTTCAGGTGAAGTCATCCCATCATCTTCCAAAAACAAGATTGTATCCGTTAAATCCGGCATAAATTCTGTTCCCTGCAGCAGGTTCAGCGTGCATAAATTACCGCCTATTATTTTCCCCTCTGCCCTTCCACTTCCCAATGATTTATAGCCATTGTTCTCATTAAATCTCCTTGTATAATGAAATAGAGCTATAAAAGCACTATTTCTAGTTTATTTAATTTTTTAGTATATAATTAACATAGACGCTGTGGATTAGTGTGACCTCCTATAGCTTCGACTATTTCTTTTAGGCTCT
>NZ_QUAJ01000025.1 GCF_003391055.1 Psychrilyobacter piezotolerans | reverse complement strand
AAAAAAGCTTTTAGGTTGTCGTTGGTAAGAATATCTTTAAGTGTAATAGTAGTCATAATAGTTATTATACCAAAAAACCCCCAAGATGGGGGCTGGGGGTTGAAGAAGCGTTAGCTTTTTTTTATTATCTAGGGAATTAGTCTCGTTACACTGCGGAACTTATTCTGTTGGACGACTGAGTAGAATATTTACTGAGGAGTAGAGTAACATCTAGAAAAAGAATTTCTTAGTGCAGCTCTTTATCTCATTTTCTAAAAATCTCATTTAATGTTTGGCAACGTACATTGGACAGAATTTTTCTGTGGATCTTTTTTGCAGCTTTATATTTTCCTAGATAAAAAAATTTTTTTTAATTTTTTTATTAAACTTAAAAAAAGACTAATAAACAATAAAAATATTTTTTTCACTATTCGAAGCCCAAAAAATGAGAAAAACGTGCTGATTAATAATACAACTATCCATCTTGGATATTTTTTTCACTCTACATAAAATGGATAAGTGTTTATTATTCGAATCAATTGCATTTATTTGATAAAAAAAGGTTGATTTCGAGAAAATTTTGTAGTATAAATGATTAGAGCAAAAAATAATAAATTTAAAGGGGGATAAAATAATGAGAATAGGAATACCTGGAGAGATCAAACCACAAGAGCATAGAATTGCATTAGTACCAGAGGGAGCAGCAGAATTTGTTAACAGAGGGCATAATGTTTATATGACATCTGGAGCAGCAAATGGAATTGGATTAACTGACGAAGATTATAAAGCTGTAGGAGTAGAGATCCTTTCAACTTTAGAGGAAGTTTATGAAGTTTCAGATATGATCGTAGGAGTTAAAGAGCCTCAACCTAGAGAACTTGCTCTCATTAAACCCGGACAAATTCACTATAGATATCTTCATTTAGCACCAGACTACGACCAGACAGTAGGATTGATGGAAGCAGGAGCTACCGGGATTGCATTCGAAACTGTAGAGATGCAAAACAGAAGTTTACCATTATTAGCACCAATGTCTGAAGTTGCTGGTAGAGAAGGAGTTATTTTTGGAGCTAATATCTTAGCAAAACATATGGGTGGAAAAGGAATCTTATTAGGAGGAGTTACTGGTACTGCTAGAGCAAAAGTTGTTATCGTAGGAGCTGGAATCTCTGGACAAGCAGCACTTAAGATGGCAGTTGGATTAGAAGCTGACGTTACTATATTAGATGTAGATATCGCTAAATTAAAGTATCTTGATGATATTTATGGAAATAAGATCAAAACTTTATACTCTAATTCAGGAAATTTAGCAGCACAAATTAAAACAGCTGACTTGGTAATATCTACTGTCTTAATTCCAGGAGCAAAGTGTCCGCATTTAATCACTATGGATATGATCCATTCAATGGAAGCAGGATCAGTAATTGTAGACATTTCAATCGACCAAGGTGGATCAACTCCGATATCTAGACCTACATACCATGAGGATCCTACTTTCTTAACTGACAACGGTGTTGTAATGTACTGTTGTGCTAATATGCCTGGAGCTATGCCTAGAACATCTTCATATGCTCTTGCAAATGTTACACTTAAATACGGATTAGCAATAGCTGATTTAGGAGTAGAGGGAGCTATCAATAAATTCCCTGAATTAAGACCTGGTATCAATGTTTATGAAGGTAAATTAGTTTATAAGCATGTTTCAACTGCTTTCCCTAATTTACAATTTGACGAATTAGATACAGTAATGTATGCTGGAAAATAAATATTTTAAAAGCTCAAGGTTATCCTTGAGCTTTTTTTTTGTCTAAATAGATACAAATATTCTTTTCCATATAATGACTATAAACTTCAAAGGTTAAAATCTAAAAAAATTAAGTTTAAAAAATATGTGTAATCTGTGATAAAAAAAGAAAACCTTCTGTGTAATAACTATAAAAGTTTTATAAAATTAGTGTAGATTGGTGGCGTAATGGGCATCACCAAAATAAATTATAAAACTTTAGTTTATCCCTGTCTGGATGCAATGCCTCGTTGCTTTTTTTATTTCTTTTTTTATCTTAACAATATAGTAAAGGGTGAATAACCCTGCTAATAAGTCTGCCACAGCATGACTTGCGATTATACCCCCCAGTCCAAATTTATAATTTAGAATATACACTAGAGGAATGAAGAAAAAACCGTTTCTACAACTGGCTAATATAAAACTGTCCCGGCCTCTTCCTAAAGATTGATAGAGAGTAGTTACAGTGGTAGTAACTCCGAATGTAAAGAAGAAAATATTTAAAGAATAAAGATTTAACCGCCCTAATTTAATCACTTCAGCATCCAATGAAAATATTTTTATAATTTCATCGGAAAATATTATATACATAAGGTTTAAAACTATACTATATATAGTGACCCATATAAGAGATACTCTGAAAGCTTCTATTATACGTGAATAGTTTTCCCGTCCATAATTATAAGCTACCAAAGGTTGGAACCCCTGGGCAAATCCAAAGAGGGTAAACATAATAATAGAAACAACACGCATGGCAATCCCTCCAGCAGCAATGGCTGTATCTCCGTAAACTTCCAATGCATTGTTGTACACTGCCATGGATACACTCACTAAAACCTGTCTGGAAAATGATGGCAGCCCAACAATTAAAATACTATAAAAGATAGATTTTTTAAATAAAAACTTCTTAAAAGACAGGTTTAAAAGGCTGGATTTTGAAAAATAGTATTTTAATAAAAATAAAGTTGAAATAAACTGTGCAATGACTGTGGCAATAGCAGCTCCCTTTATTCCAAAATTTAAAACAAAGATAAAGATAGGATCTAAAATAATGTTTAAAACTGCTCCCAACCCTATGGCACACATACTATATTTACTGTTTCCCTCTGCTCTAATAGTATTATTTAAAACCATATTGATGACAGTGAAAAAAGTACCTAAAATGATAATCAATGTATATGTCTTTGCATAGGGTAGGATTGTAGGAGTTGCTCCTACAACCTTTAATATCTGTTCTAAATATACCACCCCAAAAATAGTCGCGGCTGCCGAAAGAATGATCCCTAAACCTATGGATAGATTAAATGTGATATCTGCACTTTTTTTATCCTGTGCTCCCAAAAATCTGGAGATCATACTCCCTCCGCCAACACCAATCATCTGTCCTAAGGCTGCTATCAGCATAAATAACGGGTAGGAAACAGCAATAGCTCCTATTGCACGGGTATCATTTAACATTCCGACAAATAGTGTATCCACTACATTATATATGGCAGATATTAAAATCCCAACGATGGCAGGCAGTGATAATTTAAGCAGTGCTCTGGGTATTTTTTCCTCTTTAAGTATCCATTCTTTGTTCATAATATAATTCTCCTTTAATTTCTATAAACTGCATTCAAACTTTCATAAAGATCATACCTAGATAAAATTATTATGAAACTTCAGACGTTCAAGCAAAGTATAGAGATAAATTCCAGATAAAACTGTAGAATATTCTACAGTTTTTGATAATTGTGGGGTATACTCTAAATAGGGAGGTGAGCCGTGGAAAAAATCATTGAAATTATAGGGAAAACTCCACTAAAAGATTTTATTCCTCAAAAATACACAAATAGATTAAAAATATTAAATCTATCATCTGGAGAATACTTTCATTATTCAGAGAAAGAACTAAACTCTACTTTTTTTCTTATTGAGGGAATGATCCAAATAAAACAAACTACTCAGGATGGAGTTGATTTAAATTATATCTTATTGGATAACTTTAATGTCGTTGGAGAGAAAAAATTACTCTTTGGAAAGGAAGGAGGGGTGGATTTTTACACCATAAGAGATAAAACGAAAATTTTAGAAATTCCACTTGATATTGGAATAAAATTGATTAAAAATGATAAATTTAAAATTTTTTTATTGAAACTTCACTGTGAAAAGCTGCATAAATTTGTATGGGATATTTCCATCCTACACTTTAAGGGAGTAAAAAAGTTTTTAGCTCACAATATACTGACCTATTCCACAGATGATAAGTTTAGATTTAAAAATATGTCCTTTCTCAGTGAAATACTCAGTATTGACAGAAAAAGTTTATATAGTGCTGTAAAAAAATTAGAGGAAAAAAAATTAATAATCAGAGAAAATAAAATTATCAAAATTCTAGACAGAAAAAAACTAGAGGAATATATTAAAATTTAAAAAATATAGTCGGAGGAAGTAAAATGAAATTGGAAAAATATTGATCCTATGAAGGGTCAATAAAAAAAGGAAAAGGCAGCAGTTTTAGTATATTTACTACAAGGGGTGATGGATATGCCGGAGCAAACATTTTTAATGATTAAACCAGACGGTGTTAAAAGAAGGTTAGTAGGAGATATATTGATTAAACTGGAAAAAAAGGGATTAAAAATAGTCGCCATGAAGATGCTGCAGATAACAAGGGAATTGGCAGAAATTCATTATCAGGAGCATAGGGGAAAAGGGTTCTATGAGGAACTGATTAAATTCATTACCTCTGGACCTGTTGTAGCGATGGTTTTAGAAGGAGAAGGGATTGTAGAAATTATCCGTAATTTTGCAGGAAAAACTAATCCAAAAGAGGCAGGATGTGGTACAATAAGAGGTGATTATGCTTATGACCTGACTCAGAATGTTGTACATACTTCTGATTCTATAGTAAGTGCTAAAAGGGAGATAATTAATTTTTTTGAAAAGGCAGAGATCCTAGGTAAATAGAGAGGTAAAAAAATGTTTTTACTCTTCTAAAATTTGAGATAAATGTATATTTATGATAAAATTATTTAAAATAAATAGGGGTGATTTATTATGAAACAAGTGAGTGATGTAATGAATACAGATTTAATAACAATAGAGGCCAACTTGACCTTTGATAATATCTTAAAGATAATGACAGAAAAAGGTGTGGGTAAACTTCCTGTGATCGATAATGGACAGTTGGTAGGAGTTGTTACAAGGGATGATATTTTGGTAAGACAAGAAACTGCCCCGCTCCCTCCAGTAGTTGCATTTTGGGATCTGCTTATAACACTTCCACAAAATAAAGAATTTAAGAAAAAATTGAAAAAATTATCAGGGTATACTGCAAATGACATCATGTCTACAGATTATTTAGTTGTAAAAGAATCTGATGATCTAGCCGTTGTAATCACTCAAATAGTAGAACAAAAATATAATTATGCCATTGTGGTAGAGGAGGATTCTATAGAGGGGATTATAACGAAAACTGATTTAATCAATAAATGCTTTAATTAATAAATGATGCTTCGCGCTTACAAAGCCTATAATAATATTAAGATGTAATTCTTATTTTCCTTAAAATTCTATTTAAAATAAATTATTTTGATGATTTTAAAGAAAAATTACGGCTGTTTGCCCGCCTCTGGCGGCAAACTCTACGGTTTTTAATGCGTGCACCATCGCGAAAGTTCAGTTAATAAATGTTTTAAATTAAAAAAAAGAGGATGGTGTAAAAAAAACGTTGGAAATTTATAGTCAACTTATTTTATTGGTGGTATTAATTATTTTATCGGGATTATTTTCAGCTTCTGAAACAGCTCTTACTGCATTTAAAAGTACCGATCTGGAAGAAATTGAAAGGACTAATCCTAGAAAATCAAAATTGTTAAAAAAATGGTTAACCAAACCTAATGAGATCTTAACAGCAATACTTTTAGGAAATAATATTGTAAATATCTTAGCTTCATCTATAGCAACCGTAGTGACTTTACAAATAATGGGATCTAAATCTGGGGACGCAATAGCCATAGCTACTGTATCTATGACAATTGTAGTCTTGATATTTGGGGAGATAACTCCTAAAATAGTTGCCAAAACATACTCGAAAAAGATATCAGGAATTGTTATAGGACCAATCTATCTCCTGAGTATCGTTACATTACCTATCATAAAGTTATTGATATTTGTCACAAAGGTCATCAGCAGGATGATGGGGGTAGATATCAGACATGAAAATCTCATGATAACAGAGGAAGAGATCAAATCCTATATTAATGTAGGCAAAGCTGAGGGGGTAATAGAAGAAGAGGAAAGGGAGATGATCCACTCTATTATAGAGTTTGGTGACACCGCTGCAAAGGAGGTCATGACTCCTAGAACCTCTATTTTTATGTTAGATGGCGAATCTACAATAGACGAGGTTTGGGATGAGATTATACAGAGCGGTTACTCCAGAATACCTGTATACGGGGAAGATTTAGATGAAATATTAGGAATCCTCTATGTTAAAGACCTTCTGATACTAGCTAAAAAAGGAACTACAGATATCCCTCTAAAAAGTATATTGAGGGAGGCATATTTCGTACCTGATACAAAGTCTATAGTGGAGATCTTAGGTGAATTTAAAAGTAAGTATGTTCACATGGCCATTGTCCTGGACGAATATGGAGGAACTGTAGGGTTAGCCACTATTGAAGATCTCATTGAGGAAATAATCGGTGAGATAAAAGATGAATATGACCTTCACGAAGAGGATGAAATTGAAAAAATAAGTGAATCAAAATATAAAGTTGATGCACGGATAAATATTGAAGATTTAAATAAAGAATTGGGGTTAAATATCCCTGAATCGGAAGATTATGAGAGTCTTGGTGGATATGTCTTAGATATCCTGGGCCGGGTAGCAGAGGTTGAAGATGTCGTTGAGTTAGAAGGTCTTAAAATGAAAGTTTTGGAAATAGATAAGATGAGGGTAGTTAAAATTCTTATAGAGATAAGTGAGGAAGAAGGATGAAAAGAATAAAAAGTCTATTCGCAACAGGATTAATCACTGTTTTACCGGTATTAATCACAATCAATATAATGTCATGGATATTTAAATTTTTAAATAATTATTTAAGCCAGAATATTTTTGTAAAAGAGATGACCTCATACCTGTTAAAAAATGGGTTCTATTCTAAATTTATAACACAGATGTTGGTTTATTTAATTGCTGTAACAATAATTATATTAACTATTATCATTACAGGTCTTGCCATGAGAAATGTAATGGGAAAAAAAATAGCAAAAATAATAGATCGTTTGTTTTCTAATATTCCTTTAGTAAAACCTATATACACCACTATTTTGCAGATTAGACACCTGATGTTTACATCAAACACAAAGGCTTATCAAAAAGTAGTTATGATAGAGTATCCCAGGAAGGGGATCTATAGTCTGGGATTTTTAACCAACAGAGAAAATAAACTTTTTGAAGATATTTTAGGAGGGAAAAAATTGCTCAATATATTTATACCTACCTCTCCTAATCCTACTTCCGGAATGTTTATAATGGTAGAAGCAGATAGTGTCAGGGAATTAGATATCAAGATTGAAGATGCTGTTAAATTAATAATTTCTGGCGGAGCAATAGTTCCAAAGATCAATAAAAATTAGAAAATTAGGGGTATTATATGAAAAAAATATTATTAGTGATAGGTTTGCTTCTGCTTATGGGCTGTACCTCGGCAGATCAGAAGAAAAATAAGGAACATCATCTAATCAGAGGGATGAATTATAGTAAAAGTGGTAATTATACCAAAGCCATAGATGAATATAAATATTTTTATGAGATTGACAAAAAAGATCCTATTCTCCTTAGGGAGATGGGATTAGCCTATGCTCAATTAGGTGATTATGGGACAGCTGAAAAATACTATTTAGAAGCTATAAAATTAGATCCTAAGGATCAGATAACATTATCCAATATGGCTATTTTGTCCTATAAAATGGGAAAATTAAGGGAAAGCAGGTACTATCTGTCACAAATTTCATCGGACAGTATAGATTATAAAATATATCTGTTAAAGGGATATATCGCCTATGATGAAAAAAAATATGAAGATGCTTATCTTGAATTTACCAAAGTTCTAAATTTAATAAAAATCGAGGACTATACCTTTGTAGGCAAATATGTAGAAATTTTACAAAAAACAAACAGAACCAATGAGATCTATCCATTTATCTATAAAGTATATGAAGTTCAAAAAAATGATCCAGATGCAGTGATCACATATTCCAGATTTCTGATCGATGTTTTTAATGATTATGATGGGGCTTTAAAAGCTTTAAAAACATATATTGCAAGGGAAAAAAATAACCGTGTAATATTGGAGGTCGCTAAACGAAGTTTTGAAATGGGCAAAATAAATGATACTGAACTATACCTAAAATTATTAACAGATGCCTATAAATATGATTTGGATGTTTTAAATTTGAAAAAAGAAATAGCCGTCCATAATAACAAGCCTGCAGATGTTAAAAAATATCAAAAAATAATTGAGAAGGTGAGTGATTTAGACAGTGAAGAATATCAGAATTAGAGTTTGTGGAATCTTAGAAAAGAATGATGAATTACTTTTAGTTAAACATGTAAAAAATAAGTGTGAATACTACCTCCTCCCAGGGGGCGGGGTAGATCACGGTGAAGACTTTAGGACTGCTCTTAAAAGGGAGTTTATGGAAGAGTGCAGCCTCGATGTAGAAGTAGGAGATATGATCTTTATATCTGAAGGAATAGCTCCTAATGGCGGCCGTCACATTGTAAATATCTATTTTAAAGTTTCCTATATAAGCGGAGACCTGCAGGTTGGATTAGATGGCAGTAATTTAATAGGTGTGGAATACATAAAAAAATCAGACTTAGAGAATATTATACTCCATCCAAATACAAAAAAAGAGTTAAAAGAATATTTTGAGAATGGAAACACCGGTATAAAGTATCTGGGGAATAGATGGGAATAAAGATAACTAAGACTTAGTCACGAATAGCACGAAGAAAAAATTAAAAGAAAAAATAAGGGAGAAAGAAAAATGAATTTGAAGAACTATATAGCACTTGTGGAAGATTATCCAAAAGAAGGGATAAAATTTAGAGATATAACGCCTTTACTGGCAAATGGAAAGGCTTTTAAAAAAGCAACAGATGAGATAGTAGAGTATGCCAAAGAAAAAAAGATCGACCTGGTAGTAGGTCCTGAAGCCAGAGGATTTATCTTTGGATGCCCGGTATCTTATGCTTTAGAGGTAGGATTTGCACCGGTAAGAAAACCCGGAAAACTTCCCAGAGAAACAGTGGAATATGAATATGATTTAGAATATGGAACTAATACACTATGTATGCATAATGATTCTATAAAACCTGGTCAAAGGGTGCTTATCGTTGACGATCTATTGGCTACTGGGGGAACAGTTGAAGCTACTATAAAGATAATAGAAGATTTAGGCGGAATTGTTGCTGGAATGGCATTTCTTATCGAATTAGAGGATCTAAATGGCAGAGAAAATTTAGCAGGTTATGATATCATGACATTGCTCAAGTATTAATAAGAAAGCGACACTTGGTGTCGCTTTCTTATTAGTACTTGGATTAACTATATTTATTTAAAAAATTTTTAAGGAAGGAATTTTATGGAATATAAATCAAATATCGCTGAAGAACTTAAAAAAAATAATTTAAAGATAAACGAGGATATGATCTTCTCTGCCTATGAATTTGCCAGGGAATCCCATGTGGGGCAGTACCGGAAATCAGGGGAGGAATATATTGTTCATCCTGTAGAGGTCTCTAAAATTCTCATTAATATGAAGATGGATGCTGAAACCATTACCGCTGGATTTCTGCACGATATTGTAGAAGATACCATGACCACTATACAAGATATCGAATATAATTTCGGTTCTGAAGTAGCTAAACTAGTGGACGGGGTAACTAAACTTACAAATCTGCCTGTAGGCAGCAATAAGCAGCCTGAAAACATCAGAAAGATGATCGTAGCTATGGCTAGTGATGTAAGGGTTGTTATCATTAAATTAGCTGATAGACTGCATAATATGCGTACACTAAAATATATGCCCGCTTATAAACAGGAGAGAATTGCAAGGGAAACACTGGATATCTTTGCACCCTTAGCTCATAGAATTGGAATGGCAAAGATAAAATGGGAGTTAGAAGATCTATGCCTGTATTATCTGGAACCTGAGATCTATAGAAAATTAGTGAAAATGGTTAACAATAAAAGGGTTGAAAGGGAAGAATATACCAGTGCTATCTTAAGAAATATGAAAAAAATTATCCGTGAAACCAATATAGATGGGATAGTTTCTGGGCGGGTTAAACATTTTTATAGTATCTATAAAAAAATGTATGAGAAAAAGAAAAGTTTTGATGAACTCTACGACCTCACAGCTGTAAGGGTGTTGGTGGACACAGAAGGAGAGTGCTACAATATCTTAGGAATGCTGCATAGTCATTGGAAGCCTGTCCCTGGGAGGTTCAAAGACTATATAGCAGTCCCTAAATCCAATGGTTATCAATCGATCCATACTACCCTGGTAGGTCCCCTGGGGAAATTTATCGAGGTGCAGATAAGAACTAAAGATATGCACGCTATTGCAGAAGATGGAATAGCAGCACACTGGAACTATAAGGAAAAAAGAAAAAACTCCAAGGCAGATAATGTTTATTCATGGCTTAGAAAGATATTGGAATGGCAGAGTGAAGCCGATACATCTGAAGAATTTATCGAGACTGTCACAGGGGATATACTCAATGAAACAGTGTTTGTTTTCTCTCCTAAAGGAGATGTTATCGAACTATCCAAGGGTTCTACCCCGTTAGACTTTGCATTTCATATCCATACAGAGGTGGGGTATAAGTGTATAGGAGCCAAAGCCAATGATAAGATTGTCCCAATCGATTATAAGTTACAAAACGGAGACAGGATCGATATCATAACCTCTAATATCTCCAAGGGACCTGGGAGAGACTGGTTAAATATAGTCGCCACCCAGAGTGCTAAAAGTAAGATCAGAAGGTGGATAAGAGAAAAAAACTTTGATGAAAATCTAAAAATAGGAAAGGAGATCTTTGAAAAAGAATTACTTAAGGTCGGATCTTCTCTAAAACAGATTGAAAACAGCCCTGAAATGAAGAAATATTTAATTAAAAATACTATCAATAATTTCAATGAACTGCTGATTAAGATAACCGATAAAAGATTGAATGCAGCCCTTCTTGCAGAAAGATTGATAAAAAAAGATGAAAAAATAGACCTGGAACTCATAGAAAATTATCAAAAAGAAACTCCTAAAAGAAAAAGTCGGAAAAAAAATGATTATGGTGTTATAATAGATGGTCTTGATAATACTATTGTTCGATTTGCCAAATGCTGCACTCCTCTCCCAGGAGATGAGATTGGTGGATATATAACTACCTATGGAGATATCGGCATCCATAGATTAGACTGTAAAAACTATATGAATTTGATTGCCCGTGATCCCAACAGAGAGATAGGTGTCGGATGGGATGATGAAATTATAGGCAGAAAGATCAACAAATACAGGTTTAAATTTACCATAGTCACCACAGACAGGGCTAATATCCTCTTGGAAATTGTAAAAATTATAGCTGATCATAAGATAGACCTGGAAGGAGTAAACTCCGGCCATATTAAAAACGGAGCGGAAAGACTTTCAGTTATCGAGATCACTATAGATATCAACGAAAAGAGAGACTATGAAAAATTAATCAATCATATTGTAAATTTAAAAGATGTAATAGAAATCAGGAGAAATCAAAACAATTAAGAACCCCTTCTATTAAAAAATTGTGATAGGGGAGATAAAAAGGAGTATAAGATGAACAAATTACCAGTAAATTATGAATTATCCCATAGAGATGGAAAGGCAAGAGCAGGGGTTATAACTACTCCCCATGGAGATATAAAAACTCCGGTATTTATGCCGGTAGGAACACAGGCAACTGTAAAAACAATGAATCCCGAAGAAGTTAGAGAGTTAGGTGCAGATATTATCTTAGGAAATACCTACCACCTGTTCCTTAGACCAGGTGACGATGTAGTTGCTAAATTTGGAGGATTACACAAATTTATGAACTGGTCCCACCCTATATTGACAGACAGTGGTGGTTTCCAAGTATTTAGTCTGGGAGCTATCAGAAAGATAAAGGAGGAAGGAGTATACTTTAGATCTCATATTGACGGATCTAAAAGATTTATTTCCCCTGAAAAATCTATAGATATTCAAAATAATTTAGGAGCAGATATCGTTATGTTATTTGACGAATGTCCTCCCGGTCAGTCTTCTAGAGAATACTTAATACCTTCAATTGAAAGAACTACCAGATGGGCTAAAAGATGTGTAACTGCTCATAAAAGACCCGATGATCAAGGTTTATTTGCAATAGTTCAGGGCGGGATATATGAAGATCTGAGAGATAAGAGTATGAATGAATTGATGGAGATGGACGAAAGCTTTTCCGGGTATGCTATAGGTGGATTGGCTGTAGGTGAACCCCGTGAAGATATGTATAGAATATTAGATTATATAACTCCTAAACTTCCTGAGCATAAGCCTAGATACCTAATGGGTGTAGGAGAGCCTCTTGACATGTTAGAAGCTGTAGAACACGGTGTAGATATGATGGACTGTGTACAGCCATCTAGAATTGGTAGACATGGGACTACATTTACAAAATACGGAAGATTAGTTATCAAAAATGCCAAATATTCCCTTGATCCCAGACCACTGGATGAAGACTGTGACTGCTATGTATGTAAAAATTATACCAGGGGTTATATCAGACATCTATTTAAAGCCAATGAGATGTTAGGGCAGAAATTAGCTACTTATCATAACCTTTATTTCTTAATAAAGATGATGAATGGTGCAAGAGATGCCATCATAGATAAAAGGTTCATAGCCTTTAAAGAGGAGTTTATAGGAAACTATACTCAAGGCAAGGACAGTGAGTGGATAATCCCACAGAGAATAGAGGACTAAAGAGGACTAAAAAAAGAGATGCATTGCATCTCTTTTTTTACTTTTCACTCACGCCTCGAAACTTACCTCTATGTCTTTGGAATCCAGGCTGGAAAAATGTCTTTGAAATTCTTTCGGATTAGTAATAAATATAGGGTAGTGAACTATAAGGGTCGTGTTATTATAGATGGTAAAATCATCTATGATAAATCCTTCAACATCTCCTAGTTTCACCCTTATTTTGGTAAGTTTAGTCAAAAATATATCCAAAGCCTCCAGGTCTAAATCCAGGAGTTCCTCCAATGCGCTCTCTGAAAAAATTGCTTCATTTATAGGCTTAGTATAACTTCTTGTGGTATCGCTGAGAAAGGAGACAAACTTTATGACCAGGGGCATATACAGACTCCTTATATCCATCTCCAACTTATCTATAATCTTTTCGGTGATAGGAGGGAGAAGTTTTTTTAAATTTTCAGCTTCCTTCTTTTCAAGCTCTAAATCATCTACAGCCTCATATATATTAGCGATCCTCTCTTCATCATTTGGTTCTCTGGCCAGAATGGCAATTACTCCTTCTACTGAAATTCCATGTTGTTTAAGTTCGTCTATTATACTTTTTTCCTTTTCAACCATCCCCCTGTAAACTACTTCAGCCATTTCATTAAAAATATCATAAACGCCGTTATAAAAAGCGGTCATCTGTTCATGTTCCAGATTATTTTTATCAGCCTCAGAATCTTCTAATTGACTCAGGATACTTCCTATTCCCACAATCAATTCATCCTCTAAATATCTCGAAAGGAGACGTACATCCCTTAACTTCATGTTTATCTCTAATTTAATATTTTTATTTTCAATATCACTTTGATTATAAGTAGTCTCATTCATAGTTCCCACCTCATCTTAGAATTCTGATAATCTTGTGTCTTTACCTATCTATTGGCAAAAATATAAATTTTCCTCTATTCATTGTCTCTCAATGGCTAAAAAATAATATTTTCATATTTATGATATCTATGGTAAAATGGACCTTAGTAATAATAAAAAATCAGGAGGATTTTATGAATAATAACGATGTACTACGTAGATTTAGATACGCTTTGGATATGAGTGATAAAGAGGTAATAGATGCATTTAAAGAATCAGGACATATCATAGATAAAGAGGGAGTTCTTAATCTTTTGAAAAAAGATGAAGAGGAAGGTTTTGTAAAGTGTAACAATAAATTACTGGGGATGTTTTTTGACGGTGTTATAGTCCAAAAAAGAGGAAGACAAGAGGTAAAACCTGGAGAAACTCCAAGAAAACCAGAGGTAATGACTTCTAATAATATCAATAACCAAATCCTTAGAAAAATAAAGATAGCTTTAAACTTAAAAACTGAAGATATGGTAGCTGTATGGGAAGCTGCAGATATCTACATCTCAAACTCAGATGTAACTGCATTATTCAGGAAAAAAGGACAGAAAAACTATAAGGAATGTCTGGACAAATTTTTGAGAACCTTCTTAAAGGGACTGGCTGTAAAGTATAGAAAGTAGTGATGGTCAGCTCCTCCCTTGTTGTAGGTTTCGCCGATAGTGTGGAAGAAATAGGAATGTGAAAATACTAAAGAGGAGTGGTTATATGGAAATCATTAATTTGAAAAAAGCTAAATTAACAAAAACTAAGACAAAGAAAAATTTTACTGAGGAAGAGAAGATGATATGGAATTTTATTAAAGATAGAAAACTTTATAATGTAAAATTTAAAAAAGAAACTGAAATCGGAAAATATATATTTAATTTTTATTCTCCAGAGATAGAATTTGGGATAGAGATAGATGATAGTAATCATACTAAAAAATATGAAAAAACAAGGGAAGAATACCTGGATTCTATAGGAGTAATTGGTCTTCGGTTTACCAGCAGTGAGATAAAGAATAATTTAGAGGAAACATTAAATAAAATAGAGGCAGCTGTAAGCGGTCTTAAAGGTTAGAAATAAAAAACTGAACCCCAATCAGGAGTTCAGTTTTTTTTGTTTTATTATTTCTAATTTCTTGAGGTGAAAGTAACACCAAATAGCCTGCCAAAAGGAAAGCAGCTTTATATGGTTTCCTTGATCTTTTTTATGAGTTCATATTTCAGATTAATCAATGGGGTGGAAAGGTTTACTTTATAAGTATGAGGATTTTCCAATCTCCTTCTTTCTATGGAAATTTTCTCTAGACCTCTTAAATAATATTCTCTAGACAGATCTACGTCTAACAGCTCCTTATAGTCCTCCATTATTTTTCCCTCTTGAACATATTTCTTTGACAGTAATTTAATGGAATATTCTCCGCTTTTTAGCTTACTTGATTTAAATTCATACTTTTCATCTCTAATTACAATATCTTCATTATTAATTAATTTTTCTTTTTCATCGTCAGACCGTACAAGTGTAATCAAATCTGCGTAAGCTATCCCATCAGCATCATAAATTCTGTAAACCTCTTTAAACCCAGGATTAGATATTTTTATTATGTCTTCAGATAATTTCATTACAGGTTTTTTGTCTACTTCAACAATCTTATAAACCCCGCCAAAACACGGATTAGATTTACTAACTCCTATTGCGTCACCAACACCAAAATAATCTACCTCTGCACCCTGTCCCTTTAGGGACTTAATCACACTTTCATCGATGGAACTGGTTAAAAATATCTTAGCTTTAAAAAGGCCGGCTTCATTGAGTATTTTTCTGCATTTTTTTGAAAAATATGCTAAATCCCCTGAATCAATTCTTATTCCATATAATCCATCGTAGGAATCGTCTATCCCACCATCCTTAAATGCTTTAATTGCATTCCTTATTCCCATCTCCAAAGTATCGAAGGTGTCGATCAATAAAATTAAGGTATTATTTTTTCTAGTTTTTCTATGTCTTATAAAAGCATCAAAAGCCTCTTTTTCAGCTTCTCTTCCCAATCCGAAAGCTTGAACAAATGAGTGTGCCATGGTTCCAACACTTGGAATTCCATATCTATATTCTGTAACTAAATTTGAATGACTTGAGCATCCTCCTATATAGGCGGCTTTATTCCCTGATACGGCACTGTCAAATCCATGAGCTCTTCTGCTTCCAAAGGATGAAACAGGAACTGGGTTAGCTGCTCTAGTTACCATGGATGCCTTTGTAGCTATGGCTAAGTTCATATTCATGATGTTTAGTATTGGAGTTTCAAGTATTTTTGCTTGAATCAGCGGTGCTTTAACCGTTACTACCGGTTCATTCGGGTAAACAATTTCACCATCTCTCATGGCATATATATCTCCTGTAAATTTAAGTTTTACCAAAAATTCCAAGAGTTCTTTTTCCTCTATTATCTCTGAAAAATATCTTCGCTTCTCCTCTTCAGAGGTTGTATTCAGTATATCAACAAGGGAAATTACTTCTTGAATTCCACTAACTACAGCAAATCCACCGTCCTCTGTTTTTCGGAAGAACATATCAAAAATAGCTTCCTTATCCTGCATCCCTTCCATAAGAAGTACATCACTTTCAGTGTATTGATAACGATCCGAATTAATTACTCTTGCAAAATCGGTTAATATTCTCTTATTATTCATAAAAACACCTCATATAATTTTATCAAAACCCTTAATACTATAGTATTGCATATGTCTTTTACAACTTAATTTACTGTGTCCTTAATATCTTTCTGATATTTTATCAAATTCCTTTTAATATTTATTTATTATGGTGTCATGTCAAACGGACTATTCCCCTACAGTGATTTTTTATCCATAAGATATAAATACAAAATTAATAAAAAAATTATGTTGGAATAACAATATAATTAAGAGGTTAATTTAATATCCTAAAACGGCAAATAAAAAAGTGGTAGAAATTCTACCACTTTGAATACTCAAAATTTAACATAATTATACAGTTTTTATGTTTGCAACAGACCCGGAGAAGTATTTTTGATAATTTACCTATTACTCCTTTCCTGAAACTATATTTTTCCATCTTTTAACGATATCTTTTTTACTATTAGATGCCCAGTCAAAATCATAGTCAAGTAGTTTGATATCTGAAATTGGTCCTAATCCCTTTGGAAGAGCAACATCGGTTCTAACTCCTCTGATATTAAACTTTGTAGCTAAAATTTCTTGAACCTCTTTACTTCCTACATAGTCTAAGAATAATTTAGCATTTTCTTGATTCTCAGAACCTTTAATTAAAGCGGCACCATCAGCAACGACAGAGGTACCTTCAGATGGATACACTATTTCTATATGTCCGCCGGCATTTTTATATTTAACAGCAGAACTCTCCAAAGTTAATCCGATAGAGTATTCCTTATCTACTACACCTTTAGGTACAGCAGATGAACCTCCTAAAATCTTCCCATCCAAGTTAGTTACAAATTTTTTGATGAAATCAAAACCAGCTTCAGAGTTTTTTCCAAAGGCAGTCAAAAGAGTCGCCGTGATTGTATAAGATGATCCGGATTTAACAGGAGAGGCCATAGCAATTTCCCCCTTCCATTTGGGATCGATCAGGTCGTTCCAAGAAGTAGGAGCGTCTTCCTTCGTTACAAGATCAGTATTATAGATCATAACCATAGGTAAGACAGCAAAACCAAACCATTTGTCTTTAGAATCTTTAAATAAAGGATTTATCTTATCGTGATTTGCAGTTTGATATGGTGTGAAATATTCTTTGTATGAATTCAGTGATTCAGCTCCTCCTCCAAAAATAACATCCCCTAAAGGATTCTCACTTTCAGCTTGGATTCTTTTAAGTAATTCTCCAGTACCTGCTACAACTAGGTTAACCTTGATTCCTGTTTTGTTTGTAAAACCATCAACAACACTATTGATAGCATCGGGGAAAAGTGGTGAATATACCGTGACTTCATTGCTTTGAGCAGGTATTTCATCATTTTTTCCACAAGCTGCAACCAATAGAAGTGACAGTGCCAGTACTAAATTTAAAATTTTCGTTAATTTTTTCATATAATTTCTCCCTAATAATATTTTATAATAACTCTAAAGAATATGATACTTGTATTATATTCTTTGTTCAATAAAAAAAACACAAAGTGTATGGGTACACTTTGTGTTTAACCAAAAAAATTATTTATTTTTCATATTTAATATCCTAAAAATAACAAATAAAAAAGTGGTAGAAATTTCTACCACTTTGAATACTCAAAATTTTACATAATTATACAGTTTCTATGTTTGAAGCACAAGGACCTTTATCACCCTGGGTGATTTCGAAAGTAAAGTTTTATCTTAATATCTTAAAGGTTAAGCAGATAAACTGAATCTATTTTTCCTTTTTTAGCTGGGTCACTATGACTTTTAAGACTGTAATAAGTTTCTAAATATTATGATTAGAATCTAGAATTGCTTAGAAATGAAATTAGTGTTATAAATGAAAGTTTATGTTTCTTCTATAGCAGGCAGAACAGAACCTTTTAAAAGTTGTCTTTTTTTATAAAGGTTGATAAAATAACTAAAGAAGATAAAAGAGGTAAATAAGGGAGTGAGAGATGGAAGAAAGAAAATTTCATAAATTAATAGAGCATATAAAAAAGGAAATAAAATCGGGTAATTTAAAAAATGGATCCCAGATATATCCGGAACGTACCCTGGCTGAAAATCTGAATATTGGGAGATCATCGGTAAGGGAAGGAATCAAAATATTAGAAATAATTGGTTTGATTGAAAGTAAAAGAGGCGGAGGAAACTATATCACCAATGATTTTAAAAATATGTTATGCAACCCATTATCTCTGGCTTTTGAACTGCAAAAGGGAAAGATAAGAGATGTTATAGAACTCAGAAAGATGCTGGAGCTTTCCAATGCAGAATTCATGATTAAGAGGGTAACTCTAGAGGAGATACAGCAGGTTGAAAAAATTTATGAGAAAATGTTAAATTGTAATGATATTGAAAGATTAGCTGATTTAGACAGAGATTTTCACCTTTTAATGATGTCGTTTTCTAAAAATATTTTATTGACTACAATCATTTCTGCTATATCCGAACTCTTAGAAGAATCAATAATAGCTTCTAGAGATATGGTTTTAGAAAAATTCGGGAAGGAAAAAATAGACTTTGATCATAAGAAAATTTTAGAATCTCTAAAAAACAGGGATGAAGAAGGATTGAAAAATAGTTTAAGGCTCCATTTTGATAATATAGATAAAAGTCTTCCAAATTTAGATTAAATATTTAAAAGAAAAGACCTCTATCGTAGAGGTTTGTCTTTTTAAATATTGTGTGAATAAAATAATTAATCATTGATTATAGTAAAGTAATAAAAAAAATAATAATTTTCCTGTTTTCAGACAAATTATTTTTTTATATTAAAACACATCTAAAAGACAGTAATGAAAATAAAAAAATAGGATTTTTATAATATTAGTGTTTACATTTGGTAAAATGACTTAAATAAAAAAATAACTTTGTTGACATATAGGCGATGTTTAAAGTAGTATTTTAGAGGAAGCAAATTAATATTATTTGTTTTTAATTTTTACAAAAGTAATTGGTCATACCAATTGAGATGAAATTAATATTATTTGTTTTTAATTTTGCAAAAATAATTGGTCATACCAATTTCAAATACAAGGAGGATAAAATATGAAAATTGCCGTTTGTATAAAACAAGTACCTGGAGGTACTAATGTTCAGGTTGATCCGGTTACAGGAGTACTGCTAAGAGATGGTGTTGATTCTAAGATAAACCCATATGATCTCTATGCTTTAGAATCTGCATTTCAAATAAAAAATCAAGTCAGCAGTGAAATAGGAGTCCTATCTATGGGCCCTCCCCAGGCCAAAGCTGTGATTAAAGAATCATTTTCTATGGGAGTAGACACCGGGGTATTACTTTCCGACAGGAAGTTTGCCGGAGCCGATGTACTGGCAACTTCTTATGCTTTAGCTCAAGGGTTAAAAGCAATGGGAGAGATAGACCTCATAATCTGCGGGAAACAAACTACCGATGGGGATACAGCTCAGGTAGGACCAGAAATGGCGGAGTATTTATCGATACCCCATATTTCGAATATAAGTAAAATATTGGAAGTAACTTCAGAAAGTTTAACTGTAGAAGCAGATATGGGAGAAACTATCGAGATACAGACTATTGGTTACCCATGTTTAATTACAGTGGAAAAGGGGATCTATTCTCCTAGACTGCCATCTTATAAAAACAAATTAAAAACAGCTACCAGAGAGATAAAAGTTTTAACTTTTGATGATTTAGACGATAAAGATGAAAAAAAATATGGTTTAAATGGGTCTCCGACTCAGGTAGAAAGAATATTTAATCCTCCTAAAAATGCAGATAAAGAGATGCTTTCAGGGGACGAAGCTGCGGTTGGATTATTTGATATATTGAAAAAGAGAAAAATTATCTAGGAGGTTAAAATGGCTAAATTAGTTATAAATCACGATAAAATAAATCATAAAAAAATGATGGAATTAATAGAATTATGTCCCTTCAATGCAATTGAAGAACAAGATGGTCTGACATATATAAATTCAGGATGTAAGATGTGTAAACTCTGTGTTAAAAATGGTAATGGAACTATTGACTTTGTAGAAGATGAAACTGTAACAAGTGTTAATAAAAAATTATGGAACGGAATAACTGTTTATATAGATCATTTTCATGGTGTAATAAATCCAGTATCTTTAGAATTGATAGGTAAAGCCAGGGAATTGGCTGGAGAAATAAATCATCCGGTTCAAGCTATTTTAATTGGTTCAGATGTAAAAGAAATAGCAGAAGAATTAGAGCATTATGGAGTAGATCAAATTCATGTCTACGACTATAAAGAATTAGAGCATTTTAAAGTTCAAAACTATACCGAGGTATTCGCCGACTATATCGATAAGAAAAAACCATCTTCCATATTGGTAGGAGCTACAACATTAGGAAGATCTTTGGCTCCAAGAGTAGCCGCAAGATTCAGAACAGGACTTACTGCAGATTGTACTATCCTGGAAATGAAACCTAATACAGACCTGGTGCAGATAAGACCGGCATTTGGCGGGAATATAATGGCACAAATAGTTACAGAAAGACATAGACCTCAGTTATGTACTGTGAGAGCTAAAATATTTGATGCTCCTGAAAGAACAGTAGAAAAAAATGGGGAAACAATAAATCATCAGATCGATATAAAGAAATTAAATTCAGAAATTCAAGTTTTGGATATAGTAAAAAAAGATAAGGAAGTATCTATAGCTGACGCAGAAGTAATTGTAGCTGTAGGAAGAGCGATAGTAAAAGAAGAAGATCTTAAGATGATTCAGGAGTTTGCAGATCTTGTAGATGGAAAAATAGCTTGCACCAGACCTCTTATAGAGTGCGGATGGCTAAGCAATAAATTACAGGTTGGACTCAGTGGAAGAACTGTAAAACCAAAATTATTATTTGCATTTGGAATCCATGGAGCAGTTCAGTTTACTGCTGGGATGAATGGTTCTGAAACAATAGTTGCTGTAAATATAGATGAACAGGCTCCAATATTTGATGTGGCACATTATGGAATTGTAGGAGATTTATACAAGGTTATTCCAAAATTGGCAGAAGAAATAAAAAAAGATAGAAAAATCACTTTTTAAATGGAGGACTAAGATGCATAATAAATACAAAGAAATAGATATAAATGATTTTGAAAATATAAAAAAATTAATAGGAGATGCTGAAAGGGTACTCTTTAAAGATGAGATCAATCCAGACTACTCCCATGATGAATTAGGTGGGATAGACAAAATGCCGGATATACTGGTAAAAGCTCATTCTGCTAAGGAAATTTCTGATATTATGAAATATGCCTATGAAAATCATATTCCTGTAACTGCCAGAGGATCAGGAACAGGTCTTGTAGGAGCATGTGTTCCTCTTTTCGGAGGAATAGTTATCGAGACTACAGGGATGAATAAGATCTTAGAATTAGACGAAGAAAACTTAACTCTGACATTAGAGCCGGGAGTATTGCTTATGGAAATAAGTAAATATGTAGAAGAGAAAGATTTCTTCTATCCACCAGATCCAGGGGAAAAGAGTGCAACAATCGGAGGAAATATAAGTACCAATGCAGGTGGGATGAGAGCTGTAAAGTATGGTGTAACCAGGGATTATGTGAGGGGATTAGAAGTGGTTCTTCCCAACGGAGAAATTATTGAAGTGGGTGGAAAAGTAGTAAAAAACTCTTCTGGTTATAGTATAAAAGATTTAATCATAGGTTCTGAAGGAACTTTGGGGATTATCACAAAGGTAATTTTAAAATTAATCCCGCTGCCTAAGCATACGATAAGTCTGCTGGTTCCATTTGAAGACCTGAACACTGCTATCGATGCAGTACCGAGTATTATTAAGTCTAAAGCTATTCCTACAGCTATCGAGTTTTTACAAAGGGAAGTAATCTTTGCTGCAGAAGAATATTTAGGAAAAATATTCCCGGATAAATCCAGTGATTCCTACCTCTTATTAACTTTTGACGGGAACTCAAAGGAGCAGGTAGAAAAAGACTATGAAAAAGTAGCTGACCTGTGCCTGGAAATAGGGGCTTTGGATGCTTATTTAGTAGATACAGAGGAAAGAAAGGAAGCTGTTTGGTCTGCCAGAGGAGCATTTTTAGAAGCAATCCATGGGTCCACCGATGAAATGGATGAATGTGATGTAGTAGTACCTAGAAATAATGTAGCAGAATTTATTAAATATACAAAAATTTTAGCTAAAGAATTTGATATCAGAATCCCTAGTTTTGGTCATGCTGGAGACGGAAATCTGCATGTTTATATCTGTAAAGATAGTATGGATGTTGAATTATGGAATAAAAAAAGAGCAGATGTCTTTGAAAAAATGTATGATAAATCCTTAGAATTAGGAGGATTAGTATCTGGAGAGCATGGGATTGGATTTGCTAAGAAGGAATATATGTTCAATCAGTACAATGGAGGTCATCTTAATTTAATGGTTGGTATAAAAGAAATATTTGATCCAAAAAATATACTAAACCCTGGAAAAGTCTGCAAATAAATTTAATAGAAGCCTTTTTAATCAAAGGCTTCACTACCAAATATAAATACTCCCATTACCATCTATAGATGGGAGTATTTTTTTATACACTTTTTTATAAAAAGGAGGCAGATATGTTATTATTTACAGCCCTTATTGCAGTGGTCTTTCCCCTGTTATTTTTAGTTATTTTAAAGATGCCTGCTAAAAAAGGAATGGCATTGAGTTATGTAATTTTATTTCTGGGTGCTTATTTCATTTGGGGTATGGAATTAAAAGTTTTAGCGGCTTCATCACTTCAAGGAATCCATAAAGCACTGACTATACTTCTCATACTCTTGGGTGCTATGGTTCTTTTAAATATGTTAAAAAACACAGGTGCCATCACAAGATTAAACAAGGGGTTTAAAGCCCTTTCTGAAGATATGAGAATTTTAGCTATAATACTGGCATTTTTATTTGGTGCTCTCCTCGAAGGAGTTTCTGGATTTGGTGCTCCTGTTGCCGTTGTTGGTGCTTTAATGGTGGCATTAGAATTTCAGCCATTAACTGCTGCTATATTAGTACTTATTGCAAATAGTACTCCTGTTCCATTTGGAGCTGTAGGAACTCCAATTTTTGTAGGACTTAGTAATGTTTCAGGGTTAAGCACACAAGATTATGGCAGTATAGCAACATTGATAACTAAGCTAGATATCTTTCTTGGAACCTTTATGCCGCTGCTTCTTGTAGTGGTCTTAGTATTATCATTTGGTAAAAAAAACAAGATAAAATCTATACTCGAGATGGCTCCTTGGTCTATCCTGATAGGCCTAGTCTATACATTATCTGCATATTTATATGCAGAACTTGTGGGACCTGAATTTGTTTCTATCCTTGCTCCTATTACTGGACTTTTCGCAGCTACCATGACTTGTAAAATGAAATTTTTAATTCCTAAACACATATGGATAGAAGCTTTAGATGAAGAGGCAAAGGTAGAAATAGAAAGTTCTGAGAGTGATATGTCATTATTTAGAGCTTGGGTTCCATATATCCTTGTAGTTCTAGTTTTACTAACTACTAGAATATTTCCAGTTATCAAAAATTTTACAACTTCAGCTATAGATCTTTCATGGAAAAATATAATGGGGTTTGAGCAAATCTCCGGTAAGTGGCCTCTATTATATTCTCCAGGAACTGTATTGATACTAATAGCATTTTTAACTATATTTCTTCAAAAATCAAACTACAATTCATTTAAAAGAGCTTGTTTAACTTCATTCGGACAAGTAAAAAATACTACATTGATATTATTTCCTACACTGGCTCTGGTACAGATATTTTCCAACTCGTGGATCAATGGTCTCGGTTATGCATCTATGCCGCAATATATAGCCACCACAATGAGTTCTTCATTTGCAGAATCTTGGATCTTTATTGCCCCATTTATAGGGATGCTTGGAACCTTTATTTCTGGAAGTGGTACGGTGTCAAATCTTACCTTTGGAGCTATTCAACATGATGTGGCAAATATAATAAATTTAAACCCTACACTAATACTTGCTGAACAAACTCTTGGAGCAGGAGTAGGTCATATAATTTGTGTTAATGTAGTTGTAGCAGCATGTACTGTCGTTGGGCTTTCTGGTAAGGAAGGTATAGTAATTAGAAAGGTATTTGTACCTAGTGTTTTATACTCATTGGGTATAGGTGTTGTAGCCTTTGCTTTTAGTTAGATTCATAATTAATTCAATTTTCAAATACTATAATAAAAGTCTAATTATTATAGTATTTGAATTTGAATATTAAAAATGATAAAAATATTCTGAAAACCTTTTTTTATTTACCGCTAAAAGTTGAGCTAGATTTAAAAGGAAAGTAATTTTTAATTGAATAATCTAAGAAAGGACATTTGGGAGGTTGTTTTGTGTTTAACAGGTTAGAAGAAATCAAAGAATTAAGAAAAACAAGGAAATTAGTCGCTGAAAAAGAATTAAACAGATTAGAAAAAGATTATCAATTTGAAAATAGAAATGAAAAAATAGCCCAAAGAATGGGAAATATTAAAAGTAAAATAAATCAGTTGGAAAAAGATTTAGAAAATTTGACTGATCTTGAAAACAAATTCAAAAAAAAATATGAGACAGACCCATTTTAAAGTTTCTTCCCTAAAACTACTAAAAAGGTTGTGTCCCCTTGCATATTCATAAAAATGTGGTTTATCTGTTACTATTGTTACATTATTAGAAATTTTATAAAAATATCCTATTCCTCTTGTTATTATTTATTTTTCTATCTTTCTTAAGTTTTATGGACATTTGAGAGATAAAATTTTATAATAATAAATGGATTTTACAGAAATAGATCTTATAAACAGCTAAAGGAGGGATTAAAATTTTAAAAAATTTATATAAGAAATTAATGCTATGGGATGCGTTTAAAATAATCCTTATAGGTGCTACCGCCTATGGAGTAAGTTTTCATTTTTTAGGGGGGATACCCTCAGTTTTGAGTGCTGTATCGGCCATTGGAGGATATCTTTTCAATTTAAAGGGACTGAATAAAAAAAGAATAATTCTCAGGGTTATTAACCTATGGATACTTTTTAGCCTGGCTGCATTCATACCGTATATTGCTAAAGACAATACCGCAGCTTTGGTAGCCGGAACGTTGATATTTGTAGGTGTTACAGCTTTTTTTTCATTGGAGGAGTACTTGGGGGGATTTTTAGCTCATATTCCAGCCGTATATATTTATATCTATTCATTTTTTAATAAGGAACTAAATGATTATCTAAAAAGTTTAGCCGGAGTTTTGATTGGTATTTTAGTGGGGTATATGTATATTCAGATATTTTGGAAGAGCTGTCCCAATGATAAGATGAAACAAACTGTAGAGGAATATTTGGATTCCCTAATAAAAGAGGTGAGGTCCTGCAGGAAGGGGATAGATATCCAAAAAACAAGGGAAGAAGGAAGGAAAGCCTACAAAATTTTTTTAAATGAATTCTATAAAACTTCTTATGGATCATATCTAGGAGATGAAAAGGCAAAAAAGAATTTTGAATTTGTCCTTTCTTTGCATGAACTTATTGAAAAATTTAGAATAAAAAATAAAAAAGAGCCCTTCACTCAAAATAAATACTTGGAGCTTGAAATGTTTTTGAAAGATATAAAAAGTAACAAAGATATAGATTTGGAAAAATTAGAGCTGCCTATGAACACAGTAAAAGTTATCTATAAAAACAGAAAAAATTTATTCTCTGAAATAGAGAGAAATTCAGACGAAAAATACAAAAAAAATCATAGGACACTATATTATCTAAAGGAGAGTGTGTCCCTAAATACAACTAGGATGAGGCATGCCATACAGCTTGCAATAACTTTTACAATAGGAATAGTTATATTTCAAAAATCTGGGATGGTTAACTCAGTTTGGCTGCCAACTACTATGGTAGTTATAGCACAGCCTTATGGGATGGATTCTAAAAAGAAAATTTGGGATAGAATCCTAGGAACAATATTTGGATTACTAGTTGTAAGTATTATAATTGCAATATTTCCAAGCGGTAAAGGAATAACGGTCATTGCTGTATTATCTGTGTATCTATCTTTTTCTTTAATGAGGGTTTCATCTATCGGAGTTGTAATGTTTGCGACAATTACTGCTGTACTCATGAGTTTATCATATCTATCACCGGAAAATAGTTATATGCATAGGATGTTATATACAATTATGGCAGGGGCAATAATCTTTATTGTAGAATTTTTGCTAAAGGATAGAAATAGATCGATAATAAAAGGAAGATTGATTAGAATGATTGAAAATGATGTTGTTTTTTTGGATGAAATGGTAAAACTTTTAAAAAATAAAGAAAAAAAACATTTAGATGGATATATTGTAAGAGGTTATATTTTTAGGGATATCCTTATAAAAGATCTAGAAAATGCAGGTGAAGAAAACAGTAAGATGATACTAAAAGACAGTCTTGTGTTTATGGATAAATTGAAATTAATATATTCCAGAATAAGAAGTAATGATATGGATAAAAAATATATAGAAGTTTTGATTTTAATGAGTAACTTTATAAAAAGCTCTATAGTTTCTATACAAACAGAGAATTCAGAAGAAATATTAAACTACAGGGGAAAAATAGAAGAATTATTAGACAGCTCTATAGATGATACCATGATAATAGAAATTTTAGAATTGATGAAACATTATATAGAAAATTTTAACAATAGAAATTATTTTTGGAAAGAAATATAAAAGGAAATTTTTATTTTCTAGTATGATTATAAACTATTTTTTGCTTAAGTTTAAGGTGGGGCTGTATTAATTTATTGACCCATTATAAATGAAAGATCCTAATTTTCTTAGGATCTTTTTTTAATTACCATTGAAAGAATTAAAGATAATGGCAAAGATATCCTTAGTTAAAAAAGTGTTTTAAAATTCCCAAAGATAGTAAATATATTTTTTCATACATGAGTTGACATTCATATAACTTTGAGGTAATATGTGAGTAGACATTCATACATTAATTTATTTCAAGGGAGAAAACTATGAAAAGAGAAATTATATACAATGTAAAAAACCTGCATTGCGGCGGCTGTGCTGCTAAGATAGAAGATGCAGTCGGTTCATTGCCATATGTAGAAAATGCTAACTTAAATTTTATGAAAAAAACTTTACTCATTGAATTGAAGGAGATAAAAGAAAACCTTCTGGAGGAGTTGAATAAATTGGCAGATAATTTGGAACCTGGAACAGTAATTGAAGAAATTTTAACTAAAAGAAATACAAAAGTTACCTATAATGTAGAAAACCTGCACTGTGCTGGCTGTTCATCCAAGGTTGAAAATGCAATAAATGAGCTTCCCCATGTTTCGGAAGCTACATTAAATTTTATGAAAAAAACTTTGGTGGTTGAATTCTCCGGGGAGAGAGATGAGTTTTTGGAGGAGATCAGAATCTTAGCTGATAAGATCGAGCCGGGGACGGCTATTTTAGAGGTAGAGGAAGAAGATTTTACCGAGGAATATGTAGAGAGTAAAAAAGTCCTTACATCGGACAAAGGTATGACCTATAAAGAAGAGGTCGGAGTAGGGATTGCATTATTTTTATTTTTACTGGGAACTTTTGGGATAGAAGACAGTACACTTAAACTAGCTGTACTTGTTCTTGCCTATATAGTTTCTGGTGGAGAAGTAGTTTTAAGATCATTTAAAAATATAGCCCGTGGAAATATCTTCGATGAAAATTTCCTGATGACTATTGCAACCTTCGGGGCCTTCTTTGTAGGGGAACATTCAGAAGCTGTCGGAGTTATGCTGTTTTATCAAATAGGAGAATATTTTCAGGGAAGAGCAGTCAATAACTCCAGAAAATCTATCGAAGGATTGATGGACATAAGACCTGACTTTGCAAATATAAAGATCGGTAATGAAGTGAAAAAAGTAAGACCTGAAAGTGTAAAAGTAGAGGCAGTAATTGTGGTTAAACCCGGGGAAAAGATCCCACTGGATGGGGTTATTATATCTGGAAAAGCAGCTCTAGATACCTCTGCATTGACCGGGGAAGCACTTCCTGTAGACGTTAAATCCGGGGACAATGTACTGAGCGGCAGTATCAATAAAAATGGGGTTATAGAAGTTGAAGTAAAGAAAGATTTTTATCACTCCACTGTAAATAAAATATTGGAATTGGTGGAAAATGCCAGCAATAAAAAAGCTGAAACTGAAAAATTTATAACTAAATTTGCTAAATATTATACCCCGGCAGTGGTATCTGTGGCTGCTGTGACGGTGATAATACCGCCATTATTTGGAGGAGATTTTAATACGTGGTTATATAGAGCGTTGATATTTTTAGTTATCTCCTGTCCATGTGCACTGATAATCTCTATACCCCTTGGATTCTTCAGCGGAATCGGTGCTGCATCTAAAAAGGGGATCTTAATAAAAGGCGGAAATCATCTGGAAGCACTTAATAAAGTTCATGCTGTGGTATTTGATAAAACCGGGACTATCACTAAAGGAAATTTTAAGGTTACAGAAGTAGCAGCTAATGAAATTTCAAAAGAAGAACTCCTGTATATATCAGCTTACGGAGAGGCATATTCCAACCATCCTATAGCTAAAAGTATAGTTAAATCTTATGGGAAAGAGATTCAGATAGAAAAAGTAAAAGATTATAAGGAAATTGAGGGATATGGGGTGAGTTTAACTTTAGAGGATAAAAAAATCTTATTAGGAAATCATAAATTGATGGAAACAAATAAGATAGACTGTCCTAAGACAGATAAAATAGGAACTATTGTTTATCTGGCTGTTGAAAATGAATTTAAGGGTTACCTTGTAATCTCAGATGAACTGAAGGCCGACTCAAAAAAAGCAATATCATCTATAAGAGATCTGGGGATAAAAACATATATGTTAACCGGAGACAATGAATCGGTAGCTGCTGATATTGCTGATAAAGTAGGAATAGATAAAGTCTATGCAGGACTATTACCCGATCAAAAGGTAGAGATCTTTGAAAAAATACAATCTGAGGTCCATGGGAATGTTATTTTTGTAGGGGATGGAATAAATGATGCACCTGTTCTGGCTCGTGCTGACGTTGGAGTTGCCATGGGAGGAATTGGCAGTGATGCTGCAATAGAAGCTGCTGATGTGGTTATAATGACCGATGAACTCACAAAGATAGTAGATGGAATTGTTGTTGCAAAAGCCACTAGAAAGATAGTTACACAAAATATTATATTAGTCTTAGTTATAAAGCTGGTTGTTATGGGATTAGGGCTTATGGGAGAAGCTACAATGTGGGAAGCAATTTTTGCAGATGTAGGAGTGGCTATCCTTGCCATATTTAACTCTATCAGAATACTAAAAAAATAATTAAAAGCGTCTAAATAAAAGTCTGGGAATTAATTAAAATTCCTGGACTTTTAGTGTATAATGGGGGAAATGAAATTGTAGGAGTTGATAGTATTGATTTTGACAAAAGCAAGAATTTTGAGTTCTGGGATAGATGAAGGGGTATATTTTATCAGAATAGCAGATAATAAGATTAAAACCATCAGTAAGGAAATGATCATTCCCTTAGCAGGTGAAGAAATAATCGATATAGAGGGAAACTATTTGACCCCTGGTTTAGTTGACTGCCATACTCATTTGGGATTAAAAACTGATTCAGCCGGTGTTTTTTATGCCGATCACAATGAGAAAAGTAACTTTATAACCCCAGAAGTGAGAGCAATAGATGCAATAAATCCTCAAGATATAACCTTTGCAGAAGCGAGATCAGCCGGTATAACAGCCTGTGGAAGCGGTCCGGGATCGGCTAATCTCATAGCCGGGCAGTATGCCTGTATAAAAACTTTTGGGGATACAATAGATGATATATTAGTAGATCCATATATTGCTATGAAAGCTGCTTTAGGAGAGAATCCAAAAAGAGTTCATAATCTTACCAGGATGGGTCTTATAAGCAAATTAAGAGAATTTTTGAGACTTTCCAAAGAGTACTTTTTAGATAAAGAGGCTGAATATGACCATCAATTAGAAGCGATGAAACCCATAATGAATAAAGAAATACCCTTAAAAATTCATGTTCATAGAGCCGATGACATAGTCTCTGCCATAAGGGTTATGGAGGAATTTGATCTGTTATATACACTGGATCATGTGACTTGCGGGGCAGATATATTGGACTATATCCATACTAAAAAAAGAAACCTGATAGTAGGGCCTAGTTTAGGAGCCAGAGGAAAGATGGAGTTAAAGGGAAAAGGGTTTGAAAATGTAGTTAAATTAGCTAAAAATCAGAATATATCCATAATAACAGATGCTCCTGTAATCCCATTGCAATACCTGCCAATTTGTGTAGGATTAGCAATTTCTAAGGGGCTGACCTTTGAAAAGGGCTTAGAAGCTGTAACTATAAATCCAGCTCGTATGATGGGAGTGGAAAAAAGAATTGGTTCCATCGAAGAGGGGAAAGATGCAGACCTGGTTGTGTGGAAAGATAAGCCTTTTATAACTATTCAAGATCCGGTTTTGGTTATGATAGATGGTAAAATTATTGATTAATAAAAAAGCAGCGTGACGTTGTCACCACATAATATAATTTCCCAGATAAAAAAAATGGGACTCTCTGAGAGAAGTCCATTTTTTTAATTGTTATTCTGATCTAAGTAGCCCGCGTTTACCCTCATACTGCCAAGGACCGTCACTTTCGAGTAAGATCATATCTAGCGGTATTTTTTTTAGCAAACTCCAAATATTCTTTATTCACCAAGATCTCAGGACTGATAGAGATATAATGATTGTTTAATATTTATAAATTAAGATCTTCCGGGCTGCCTTCATCCCAACTGCACCTATTATCAAATTTTCTTTTATTGCAGTTTTTATTTCTTTTGGACTAAGTTTGTCAGCATGACAGTGAATATCATAATATATATAGTACTCCTTTAAAATATTTGATCTAATTTATCAGAATAAAATAAAATAGCATCTTTATAAGTTTTAATTTTAGTATCATTTGAAGTTTCACTTATAATCTTTAGTAGTATCTCCATAGCTTTTTTATGATAACCTAAATTATAAAGGGTCATAGAATAGAAAACTTTAAAATCCTTATTATCCGGAAATTCATTCGTGGCTTTTTTAAAAATTTCTTCTGATTTTTTATACTCTCCTATAGAGCGGTAGGTACTACCTAAACCCAGATAAGCACCCTCTAGATTCTCGCTGGAAAGACCATTTTCAATGGCTTTAAGATAATAAGGGATAGCTTCTTTTTCCTGTTCTAATGTGTCGTAACACCAAGCACATTGATAGTTAGCTATAGGATCGTTAGGGTTTTCTTTCAGATAGGTTTTTATAGTTTCTAAGGCCTTTAATTTTTCACCATTTTTTCTCAGTTCAACTACTTTTTTTAATATAGATACCTTCATCTGGCTACCTCCTAAATTTTTATACTATTTTATAGAGTTCATCACTTTCCGGTTCAGATATATTTGATCTTTGATCTTCAGAGTGATACATAAATTTTTCCTCGATATTTTGGGTAAAATAACCTATTTCAAAAGTAGGGATCTCATTTGATATTAATTTATCCAATAGTTCATCTTTATTTTTAGGAGATACAACTATAAGCATGGAACCGCTGGAAATTAACTTTAATGGATCGATCTTATAATGATCACAAATTTTATGGGTAACTTCAGCAACATTGAACTGATCACGGTAGACAGTAACTCCTAATTTAGAAAGTTCTGCAACCTCCCAGATGGCTCCTAATATCCCCCCTTCAGTTACATCATGCATCCCCTTAGACAGTTGTGAAGACAACAGACCTTCTTTGACTACACTGGTCTGGGCCATCATAGATTTTGCATGGTTAATTTCATCTTGAGACAAGATAACTTTCAACTCTTCTTCTTTTTCATAAGCTATGATAGCCGTACCCTCTATTCCGGTTCCTTTAGTAAGTAATACTATGTCTCCCTCTAAAATTTCTTTTCTATCTTCATAGTGATCCTTAGTACCGAATCCTAGTCCTGTCACAGAGATTATGATCTTATTTACAGCATCGGTAATCTCTGTATGTCCTCCTAAGATATCAATATTTAACACAGTACATTCAGATTCCATATCTACCATGATCTTTTGCAGGTCTTCTACACTAGTAGATGGAGGAGCTAATATAGTCACCATGATACCCATGGGTTCTACTCCTGTAGTAGCTAGATCATTGCAGGTTATATTTACAGCTAATTTTCCTATCTCAGAAACTGCACCGGTGATGGGGTCGCTGCTGACATAGCATACCTTTTCCCCTAAATCTATAGCGGCACAGTCATCTCCTATTCCCGGTGAATTTAAAAATTCCTTTCTTTTCTTCTTTATATTGTTAAAAATTACATGTTTTAGTTGTGAAGCAGTCAGTTTTCCTATTTTCATTAATCTTCATCCTCTCAAAATTTAAATTTTAGTTGTTATAAAATATTATAGCATAAAGAGGGGGGAGGAAACTTCTTTTTCCTATTTTTTTGCCACTAATCTAAACAAATAGTGTCATTGGCGGTTATTAGTTTTCAGTGCTTAGGTTTTAATTCTTGATAAAACCTGTAGAATATAGTATTATATTAGGTAAATAAAAATTTGAAAATAGAGGTGGAAGGATGAAAATAATTGCTCCTGCAGGAGATATAGAGAGAATGAAAGCAGCTATAAAAGGGGGTGCAGCCGAAGTTTATCTGGGGCTAAAAGGATTTGGAGCCAGGAGATCAGCTATCAATTTTACAATCAGCGAATTAAAAGATGCCATTGATTATGCACACTTAAGAGGGGTAAGAGTTTTACTGACACTCAATACAATTATGAAAGACAGTGAGTTAGATTCTTTATATATGAATCTGTCTACCCTGTATGAACATGGGTTAGATGCTGTAATCGTACAAGATTTAGGTGTTTTCAGATATCTAAAGGATAATTTTAAAGAGTTGGAGATCCATGGAAGTACTCAGATGACTGTGGCTAATCATGTTGAAGCTAACTACCTCTATAATTTAGGATTTAAAAGGGTAGTTTTATCCCGTGAACTTAGTTTTGAAGAGATCAGGACTATCAGAAAAAAAACTAAGATAGAATTAGAGGTATTTGTATCTGGAGCTCTATGTATATCTTATTCTGGGAATTGTTATATCAGTAGTTTCATAGGCAGCAGAAGTGGTAACAGGGGAATGTGTGCTCAAATTTGCAGAAAAAAATATACAACAAGTAAAAAAGAAAGCGGATATCTTTTAAGTCCAAAAGACCAGATGCTGGATAAAGTTGAGATTGAAAAATTAAAAGATGCAGGAATAGACGCAATTAAAATAGAGGGAAGAATGAAATCTCCTAACTATGTCTATGAGATGGTAGGAAAATACAATGATATCTTAAGGAAAACGAATGAGGAACATCATCCTGAAAAAATATTTAACAGAGGTTACTCAAAGGGATATTTTTATAAAAGCGACAGTGACAAACTAATGAACAGCCAATATGCTTCTAACTATGGATACAGTATTGGGGATGTCAGAGGAAGGATATTAAAGTTAAACACTACAGTTATTTTAGGAGATGGAATAGCTTATTTAGATAAGGATATGAATATATTAAAGGGGGAATACCTAAACCAGATCATCATCATGGGGAAAAAGGTAAAGGAAGCTAAAAGATTGGACCTGATCAGTATCTACCCGCCTAAGGGGACTAAGTACATCTATAAAACATTTGATAAAGCATTAAATGACAGTGTTGAATCTACATTAAAAACTGCAAAGGTCAGAATGTCTGTAGGTGGAAAGTTTTTTGCACATGTAGGAGAACCTATAAGATTTGATATCTATGCAAATAAAGTAACTCTATCTGTCATAGGGGATGTATTGGAAGAAGCTAAAAAAAGACCTTTAGACAATGAAACTATATTTGAAAAATTAGGAGAGATGGGTAATTCTACACTAAAATTATCCACTTTAGATATACAATATGATGGGAAAGCCTTTGTCTCATTGAAAACTTTAAAAGATATAAAGAGGTGTGCCATTGAGAAATTTGAAAATGAATATCTGGCAACCACAAGAAGAACTTTAGATACCCATGAAATTGTCGGATTTACACCAACAATAAGTGAAAATGACTATAAAACTACAGTTGCTGTATCTGTTGTAAACAAGGAACAGTTTAAAACAGCCAAGGAATTTGGAATTAAAAAGATCTACTATAGGGGGCCTGAAGTAGCTAAGGAATCTAATTTAGATAAGATAGATACAAAATCAAGATTAGCCTCTAATCTATACCAATTGATACAAAATGAAAATGAGGTTGTATCTGTAGATTATAACTTTAACATAGCCAACAGCAGATCTATAGAGGAATTTTCAAAGATGAAAAATACAGGAGTCATCTATCTGTCACCTGAGTTTGATTTGGATTATTTGAGTACTCTGGAACTGAGTAAGTGCGGGATGATGGTCTATGGTCACCTTACAGGGATGTATATAGAAAATCTCAAGGTGGAAGCTAATGATTTAACCAATGAAAATGGGGATAACTTTAAACTTCATACCAATAAATTGGGTAATACACAGGTCTTCTTGGAAGATCCTATGAATATCATCTCCAGGATCGATAAATTAAAGGACTTAGGACTAGCTGAAGTAAGATTAGATTTTGTATTGGAATCAGCCTTTGAGATGAGAAAAATTTTGGAAAGTATTAAAACAGGGATAGGAGAATATGTGCCTTATAACCTGCACAAGGGAGTATTTTAAATTTATGAGATGTAATATATGTGGAAATGAAGACCTTCGCCTCATTGGGGTAAAAAATAAAGCTGGATTAAAAAAATACTATAGATGTAAAGAGTGTGAATTTATTTTTATAGATAAGGCTCATATTTTATCCTACAAGGATGAAGGTCTGAGGTATGAGGTTCATAATAATGAGATTTCAGATCCCTCATATAGATCTTATTTTAAAAAATTTATAAACTATATAGAAGATAACCTAGATAAAGATAATGTTATCCTAGACTATGGTTCAGGACCTCAGCCGGTATTGGCAGATGTAATGGAAGAAGATGGATATAGGGTCGATATCTATGATAAATTTTTCTACAATAAAAAAGATTATCTGGATAAAAAATATGATGTGATCATCTCTACAGAGGTCTTTGAGCATATATATAAGCCTGTAGAAACTTTAGAAACTTTATTGTCTATTTTAAAGAAAAATGGTAAATTAATTCTCATGACTGCTGTCTCTCCTCCTACCGATGAGGAGTTCAGAAGATGGTGGTATATTCAAGACCCTACCCACGTTGTATTTTATAATGAAAAAACTTTTGAGGTTATAGGAAGGAAATATGATTTAAATATCATAAAATATAATCATAAGAATATTATAATTTTTCAAAGGAGGTAGACATGGGTATTAAATTATTTTTACTTTATTTAGTTGTTGTGATTATTAATTTTTCCCAGGTAGAAGAAATTAATAAAGATGAATTATCAAAAAATAAAGCAGTTTTAAAAAATACTGAATTTAAAAAAATCGAAGAAGAAAAAATACTGGCAGAACGAAATATTCAAATTAGATTAGAGATAAAAAAAATGGTGAAAGGCACACATAAGGAGATCGATTTACTCCATCTGTCTGAAGTTCAGCCAATTCCAGGAGAAAAATCAGTACCCAGGGTGGTCTATAGTATGGATAATGTATCTTTGAGGGGTTTAAATATCCCGAAGAAAAAGCAAAAATTCTTTGAAATCATGGTACCTACAGCCATGGTTGTGGTAGAAGAGATAGAAGAGACCAGGAAAGGGTTAAAATTAATTATGGAAGGCAAGAGGGAGAGAGATGAAGAATATCTTTCAAAAATGTATATTAAATACAGGGTTAAGGAAAAAGACATTGAAGTTTTATATCATAAATTAAAACCTGTCCCTATATCAATTCTGCTTTCTCAGGCTATTTTAGAAAGTGGCTGGGGAACCTCTAGAATCTTTGAAAAAGGGAATAATATATTTGGTGTATGGTCGGTAGATCCTACAGAACCTAGGATAAAGGCTGGAGAAGCCAGGGTAAATAAACAGGTATACTTAAGAAGCTATCCTACATTAAAGGAATCTATGGCTGACTATATGAAACTTTTGGCCAGGCATAGAGCCTATAGCGAATTCCGTGAAAAATTACAGGTGACAGAGGATTATAAAATTTTGGTGCCCAAATTAGACAAGTACAGTGAGATGGAGGAGGTCTATATCAACAGGCTTTTAGCTACCATTGAGCACAATAAACTATATCAATATGATAGGTATGAATTTGAATAGAGAGTGGTTCTTCGTCTTAGGGGTAATAATAATTTTTTTAACCTTGGACCTGCGGACTAAGGAATGGGCTGAAAAGAATCTGAATATCTCCAAACATCTGTTTAGAGGGAAGATACAATTAATCTATGTGAGAAACTACGGGATAGCATTCAATAGATTGTCAGGGAAGAAAAATTTAATATTAATTATAAATTTATTTTTATTTACCTATCTAGGCTACCTCCTCTACACCGATATAAACAACTATTTAGCTTATTCCCTGATATTAGCAGGGGGCTTGGGAAATTTTATCGGCAGAATACAGAAAGGCTATGTGATTGACTTTATATACTTTAACATCCAAGGCTGGCCCGTGTTTAATATCGCAGATTTTGAGGTACTTTTAGGGATAAGTATAGTTATGGTAAGGGAGATAATAGGTTAATGAAATCAAAGGAAAAATTTAGAAAGGAAAAAAATGGAATTTAAATATTTAAACGGATATTCACAAAATATCCTGCAGCAGGTAGAACAATTAATAAAAAGTGATAAATTAGGAGTTTATATAAAAAACAAATATCCCAAAGGTCACAGAATCGATACAGATAAACAACTGTATGAATATACTATGGAGATAAAGAATAATTTTTTAAAAAAGAGCCAGCCTTTGTCAAAGGTAGTTTATGATGGAAAGATAATCCTAGAAAATCAAGCTCTGGGTCTCCATTCGTATATTCCTAGGAAACAGGGAAAAAAAACAAAGGTAAAAAATGAAATAAAGATAGCTTCGAAGTTTAAAAAAATGCCATTAGAGTTTTTAGAACATATAGTGGTTCATGAATTAGCTCATTTAAAGGAAAAAAATCATGATAAGGCTTTTTACAGGCTCTGTCAGTCTATGGAAGATAATTGCGGGCAGGTAGAGTTAGATCTGAGAATTTATCTTACCTATGTGGATATATATAAGGAAGAACTTTATTAAAAAAAGGACAGCCTCTGGTTCCAGGGAACCAGAGGCTGTCCTTTTTTTATTCTGAATTAACTATTTAAAAACTAAAGATTATGGTGATGTTTTTTATAATCCGGATGATGTTTATATCCGCCTTCCCAGAATTCTGCATTTTTTACTCCCAGTTTGATGGAATCATATTGCGGATCCACTCCCTGTGCTTTTTGTTCCTCATAGTCTTTGAGACTCTGCAGTGCAGGTTTTCTTAAAAGGATAATGGCAATAATATTTAGCCAAGCCATAAGTCCAACACCTACATCTCCCATACCCCAAGCCAATGAAGCTGTTTTGATTGCACCATAGTAAATGGCAGCCAGCAGTGCAAACCTCATTAGATTGACAACCAGTTTATGGTGATGGCTTCCTCTAAATAAATAAATAATACAGGTCTCTGCATAATAATAATAAGCCATCAAAGTCGTGAATGCAAACAAGAATAGGGCAATGGCAACAAATTTACTACCAAATCCCGGGATAAAAGAATCCACTGCCATCTGTGTATAGGCCGGACCGTATTCAACACCCGGTATATATTCAACGATGTAGCCACCTACTTTATCATGGACATTATACGCTCCTGTTAACAGAATCATAAATCCTGTGGCACTGCAGACAAACAATGTATCGATATAAACTGAAAATGCTTGAACTAATCCTTGCTTAGCAGGATGAGAAACCTCTGCAGCACCGGCTGCCATAGGACCAGTACCCTGTCCGGCTTCATTGGAGTAGATACCACGTTTTACACCCCATGAAATTGCCATACCGATAATTCCTCCAAAGGCTGCGTCTACACCAAAAGCACTCTTAAAAATCAACATGAAAACAGCCGGAAGCTGTGCAATGTTAACGACAATAATTATAAGTGCCACAAGTATATAGGCTCCTGCCATGAATGGCACAAGGATCTCAGCGGCCTTACCCATACGATGGACTCCACCGAAGATAATAATCCCCAAAAGAGCCACGATAATACCACCTGTTATATACGGGCTGAGACCGAAAGCAGTTTCTACACCTGTAGCTATACTGTTTGCCTGAACCCCTGGCAGTAAAAATCCCATTGCAATTACCGAAGAAATTGCAAATAATACAGCATACCATTTTATACCGAGACCTTTTTCAATATAGTACGAAGGTCCACCACGATACTGACCATCAATTTCAACCTTGTAGATTTGAGCTAATGCCGATTCCACATATGCAGAACCCGCACCCAGAAATGCGATTACCCACATCCAAAACAATGCTCCGGGACCACCGAGAGCAATGGCTGTTGCAACACCTGCAATATTACCTGTTCCTACTCTACCTGAAACCGCAAGTGCAAAGGCTTGGAAAGAAGAAACCCCTTGTTCAGACTCTTGACCACCAAAAAGTAGTCTTACCATTTCTTTGAGATGGCGTATCTGCATAAATCGCGTTGCAAATGAGAAGTAAAGTCCTGTTGCAAGAAGCAAATACACCAGTACCGGACTCCAGATTATTCCGTTAAGAAAATCAACAGCTTGACCCATAAATAACCTCCTTAATAAAAAACATAATACTTTGGCCTTTGTTTAGATTTAATAAGAATATAATTTTAACTGCAATTCTATATTCTTTTTTTATAACAATTTTCCTTTTTTTTAAGTATAAATTTTTTATAAATCTAGAGGGAGCTTATTACAGATAGGTGTTTTTTATTAATTTGTCTCATTAAATAGAACAGGGCAGCTATCGAATATAAAAAAAATTATTTTACAGCTTCAATTTTATCCTAATTATATCTTATGATCTTTTTAATTCTGCTGCATCTTCTGTTACCATTCCTCTTCCTTCTCTTCTTATTTCATCCCAAACAGCAAACTCTCCTTTAATTCCAACCTCATTTGGATTAAAGTCCCAATCATCTGCTCTCCCCTCTTTCAGTCTTATTCTATAATCTTTTAAGCAGGCAATGGCAGGCTTATGCATAATTAAAATTCCTATTATATTTATCCAGGCCATTGTTCCTATTCCAATATCTCCAACAGTCCAAGCCATTCCTCCTGCAAGTAGAGATCCTAAAAATGTACAACCGAAGAATATGAACATTAAAATATATCTGATTTTTTTCCCTTTTTCACTGTCTTTAGTTAAATAAATTAACGCTGTCTCTCCATTCCAGAAAAATCCTAATAAACTAGTAAAGGCAAAGAATGCAATAGCTATGGCTACTATATATGCACCATACCCAATTCCAATATCCAAAGCTGTAGATGTATTGGCTGCTCCTACTGTTCCTATACTCATACTAGCAGTTGCTCCCTTTCCTGCATAAATTGCCTTACCAGTTCCATCAAATACCTTGTATGCACCTGTGATGATGATCATCAATGCTGTTGCTGTACATATGAATATTGAATCAATGTAGATCGAAAATGCCTGTACCAGCCCTTGTTTAGCAGGATGTGATGTATCTGCTGCTGCTGCTGCACCTGGTCCTGTTCCCTGCCCTGCTTCATTTGAATAAACACCTCTTTTTACACCCCAGGATATGGCTGATCCTACTATCCCTGCAAATGCTTCTTCCCTTCCAAAAGCAGATTTAACAATTAAAGTTAACGTTGGGATAATATTTTCGACATTAAGTGCCAAAACTATCACTGCAATAACTACATATGCCACAGCCATAAATGGAACTACTATCCCGGCAAATGTTGCCAGCCTTTTAGCTCCTCCCAAAATAATGATTGCTAAGAGTCCTACGATAATTGTTCCTGTAACCCATTGGGGAACCCCTGCTGCTACTTTAAAAGTTCCTGCAATTACATGTGATTGAGTAGATGGCATACATATTAACATAGCCAATATTGTAGATAGAGCAAATAAATTTCCATACCAAGATTTCCCGCCTAATAATCCTTTTTGGAAATAATAAGAAGGTCCCCCTCTATATCCGCCTTCAAATTTTTCTTTATATAATTGTCCCAGCGTAGACTCGATATATGATGATGCAGCCCCCAATAATGAAATCATCCATAACCAGAATATAGATCCAGGTCCTCCTAATGATATAGCTGTAGCCACTCCTGCAATATTTCCAGTTCCCACCCTTGCAGAAACAGACATACACAATGCTTCAAATCCACTTATTGAATCTTTAGATCTTTCACCTGGTTTTACATCTTTTCCCAATAATAATCTTATCATCTCTTTTATCATCAAAAATTGAACGCCGCTTGTTTTTAAAGTAAAAAATAATCCTGCACCTAAACAAAGATATATAAGCACCGGTGACCAAACAATACTATTTAACAGATTAACTAAACTCCCCATAAAACCTCCTAAGTAATTTTCAACAATAAAAATAAAACTCTAAATTCCATCTATCAACTAATAACAGCTTAGCCCCACTTTTCATGGATGTCAAAACTACAATATGGACATTCTGTCTTATTTTTTGTTCATTTTTTTCTTGTAATCTTAGAGGTTGTGATTTTTTTGTCAAAAAATAGAAATTTATAACCAAGGGTAGTAGAGTTTGAAATTTTAGTATTTCGATGCTTCTATTTCTTATATTTTTGGTCGATTTATCAGCGATTTTCCCCTTTATTAGTTATTTTTAATAAATAATTTTTAAGTCCATGGATTACTATAATTAACCTCTATAGCAACATTTAATCTAACCTAATATTAGGATATTTTTAGTAATTTTTTATTTTTTAAAAAAATGTACTCTAAAATGGGACTAAAATATTAGATAGTATTTTTTATTTTTATTTTTATTTAATATCTTGTAGATTTTTTTTGATTAAGTG
>NZ_QUAJ01000024.1 GCF_003391055.1 Psychrilyobacter piezotolerans | reverse complement strand
ATCCTGAGCCAGGATCAAACTCTACATTCAAATTTATATCCTAACTTCATAAATGAAGTTTAGCTATCTATTAAAAGATAATTATTTTTATAGTGGTTCATTCCACTGTACACCTTAATCGATTGTTTGAAACAAGTTTCAAACGACAATTGAGTTTTTAATTTACACTTTCTTTCTCTATTTAATTGCTAATGTCCTATTGTTCGTCTCGCTCCAGATGCTTTCGCTTTCCCTCGCGGACAAGAAGAAGTATACCGCGTTTACAACTTTTCGTCAAGGATTTTTTTATTTTTTTATAAAGTTTTTTTTGTTTTTTTATATTTTTTTCAAAAAAAACCGACCACACCTCACTTATGCTTGATTTTATTGGCTTATAGATGGTACAACTAATGTGTTATCGATGTAGAAAATTTATAAGATTTTTTTTATTAACGAATTTATTTTTCCAATAATTTATCTGCACTTAGTCTTATTCCGATAGCTCCTATTGGTGCTGTTATAATCACACTCAAAATTGCCATGGCCTGTATCAACTCTCCACCTACAACTCCCATTTGAAGCGGTATCCCGGCTTTAGCAGATTGAACTGTTGCTTTAGGCAGATAAGCTATCACACAGAACAATCTTTCTTTCAGATTTAAATCTGTACCTATTAAAGCTATCAAAACACCCATTGATCTGACTATAAGAGAAATAAAAACTATCATACTACCTGTATAAAATATACTTCCTACTAGTGAAGGATCTATAGCAGTTCCTACCAATGTAAATAAAAATACTGCTCCAACAGACCAAGCCTTTCCCAATCCATCCATTATATTGTTTCCCAGCCATTCATAATAGTTAGTTATTACATAACCTATAACCATTATTCCTAAAAGAGAATTAAAGTACCTCAGATGATATGTAGTTTCAATTATCCTCATTCCTACTGCCATCCCTCCTACCAATATAGTTTGAAAGATCTCAGATTTTATTTTTTTGGATATTTCCCCTGCCATTACAGCTACTAAAATTCCTATAACTATGCCAACTGCTGCAGAGATTGGGATAGTAATTAAATTTTTTAAAATCCCGCCACTGGTACCTAAATACATTCCCATGAAAGACGTAAACATAGCTATAGCCACACTATCGTCTGCCGAGGCTCCTGTAAGCAGCATTTGAGGTATAGCTTTTTTTTCTCCTAAACCTCTCTTTATCAGGTCAACCATGGCAGGAACTAATACCGCCGGGCTCACTGCCGCTATTATAAACCCCAATATCCCAGCTTGTATCGTTGGCAGCCCCAAGACCTTTATAGATAAAAACATAACCGCCAACCCTTCTACCGACACAGGGATCAAGCTGAGTAGTACTGCTGCTCTGCCAACTTTTTTTATCTGTTTTTTTCTAATCCCCAAACCTGCTATCAGTAATACAACGACCAAAGCCAGGTTTTTCAGAATTCCCCCAAATTCTAAAGCTACGGGGTCTATTATTTTTAAATACACATTGGCTAAACAGCCAAATGCAATCATACCTATTAATTTAGGAAAATGTAATTTTTCTACTAATTTTCCAACTATTACTCCACCTATAAATAAAATTAAAAATGAAACTAAAATATTTAACATAACTTTCCTCCTAAAAATATATAATAAAAAAACTTCTACACCAATACAAAAATTGTATCGATGTAGAAGCCATTAACTTTTTTCAGTAGTTCTAGATCCTAAATCTAAGGAGAGCTTCATCTCCTAGATGAATTATATCATAATTCAATATTTTTTAGTAAATATTAAAAATATAATTTATCTTTATTTTTGTCTGTATACATATTTGTTAACAACTGAACTTTTGCGATGGTGCACACATTAAAAACCTAAAATTTTATTTCATATTCTCCAAATTTGTAATAAGTACTGCTATATCATTTCCTGTTACCCCGCTTATCCTTGTAGCTTCTCCGATAGACAGCGGCTTTATCTGTTCTAACCCATCTCTGGCTATATTAGATAATCCTGGTATAGTTTCAAATTTAAATCCTTCTGGTATTTTCATACTTTCTAGTCTTCTAAATTTTTCTATTTGTGTTTTTTCTCTCTCGATAAATACATTATATTTGATTATAGTTTCAATTTGATTTTTAACGAATGTCGGCAGCTCCTTAATATCTATAATTAACCCCAAAGAATCATAGGTAACTTCTTTTTGTTTTAATAATTCAGATAATTTTACCCCTTTACCAAATCTATCCTTAGCATCTACACTTGCTAAAACTTCATTTGCCTGTTTCATAGATATACTTATCTGGTTTATCCTTTCAACTTCGTATTCTACAATCTCTTTCGCTTCCTCTAAAAATTTAATTTTATCCTCAGAAACAATACCAATCTCTTTAGCTTTATCAAGGAGCCTCATAAATGCATTGTCAAACCTCAGAGTCAGTCTGTACTCTGCTCTTGATGGCAACACTCTATATGGTTCTGGAGTTTTTTTATGGATTATATCATCGACCAATACCCCTAGGTAACCTTCGGTTCGATCTACTACAACAGGATCTTTCCCCAATACTTTTCTACTGGCATTTACCCCTGCTAAAAATCCTTGAGCTGCTGCTTCTTCATACCCAGAAGTTCCATTTATCTGTCCTGCAAAATAAAGATTTTTTATTTTTTTACTCTCTAAACTAGGGTATAACTGGTAAGAAGGTGCATAGTCATATTCCACAGCATAACCATACCTCATTATTTTAGCATCTTCCAATCCTGCTATGGTTCTCATCATCTTTTCTTGAGCAAAGGGAGGCATAGCTGTTGTCAGGCCGTTTACGTAAAGTTCATTAGTTTCTTTGGATTCTAATTCCAAGAAAATTTGATGATTTGTTTTTTCAGGGAAGTTCAATACTTTTCTATCAAGTGACGGGCAGTGTCTCGGCCCGTGAGTTTCTATTATCCCACTTACTATTGGTGAATACTGCAGCAGATCCTGGGCTACTTTTACAGTTTCAGGAGTTGTGTATGTCAGCCATGTAGGTGCATTATTATTTTTTTCCTTTTTCGTAAATAATGAAAAATATTTTGGATGATCTTCTCCGTGTAATTCCTTCATCTTACTGAAATCTACAGTTCTCATATCCACCCTTGGCGGAGTAGCAGTTTGATACCTATCCAGTACTATTCCATTTTTAGTCAGTGCATCTGATAGTTTTTCAGCAGACATCTCACCTATTCTCCCTGCTGGATACTTTACATCTCCAATAACTATTCGTCCTTTTAAGAAAGTTCCAGTAGCTAATATTACAGAAGTTGCTTTATATTCTATTCCCAGGCCGGAGATAACTCCTTTTATTTGTCCATCTTCAATAATAATGTCCTCAATTGTTCCTTGGATACTATCTAAATTAGGAGTATTTTCTATTATCTCTTTCATTTTTACCCTATACCAGTATTTATCAGCCTGTCCACGAGTTATCCTGGCTGCAGGTCCCTTACTGGTATTCAAGTGTTTTAATTGCAGGTTATATTTATCGGTATGTTTTCCAATCTCTCCTCCCAACATATCTATTTCTGCAACTATATGACTCTTTCCTGGTCCACCTATGGAAGGATTGCACGACATCATAGCTATAGTATCTAAATATATTGTAAACAGAGCTGTTTTTAATCCTGATCTTGCTGAGGCTAGTGCTGCTTCACATCCAGCATGCCCTCCTCCTACAACGATTACATCATAATTCATAAGTACTCCTTTTTTTAAGTTTATTTTTGTTCATATACATATTTTTTCTTATCTTTACACACGAGACGCCAGATATTAATATTAAAAGAAAAAAATACTGCAGAAATATCTGCAGTATTTCATATTTTTTTTATAACTTATTTTCCTACACAGAAATTACTAAATATATGATCTAAAACATCTTCCGATGAGATCTCTCCAGTTACTTCCGATAGAGCATCCAAAGCTTCCTTTAGATCTACAGCTATTAAATCCATCGGCAGTCCCATATTTATTGTTTCAAATATATTTTCTATAGCTTCCTTAGTTTTAACCAAGGCAGATCTATGTCTAATATTAGTTATCACTAAAGTCTGAGAAGAATCTTCAACTTTACCTGATACAATATAAGAATATATTTCTTCTTCCATTTTAGCTATACCAATATTTTCTTTAGCTGAAATTTCGATCCATCTACCGACTTTATCTAATTTAGACAGGTCTATTTTCTGCTCTATATCTATCTTATTTAATATTCCAACAACTTTTTCACTATGAATACTATTATGTACTCTAAGATCCTCTTCACTGAGTTCTCTAGAACCATCTACAACGAATAAGATTAAATCTGCGTCATTTAATAACTTCTCAGATTTTTCCACTCCGATATTCTCAATAAAATCATCTGTATTTCTTATTCCTGCTGTATCAGCTAAGATAAGTGGTATTCCTTTTATATTAATAATCTCTTCTATTACATCCCTTGTTGTTCCTGGAATATGAGTTACTATGGCTCTTTCTTCTTTCAACAAAGAGTTCAATAAACTAGATTTTCCTACATTAGGTTTTCCAACTATTGCAGTTTTAACTCCCTCTTTAATCATCTTTCCCTGATTATAAGAAGCTGATAATCTATCTGAAGTTTCCAAAACTTCCTTCAAGTTACCTACTAACCCCTCAGGTAATGGATCATCGATCCCCTCTTCAGGATAGTCTAAAACTACATTTATATGAGCAACTACATCTAGAAGTAATTTTTTTAAATGCAGTATCTGATCTTTTAAGTCTCCCCTTAATTGGTCTAACGAAAGAGATAAACTTCTCTCTGTCTTACCATGGATCAAATCAATTACAGCTTCTGCCTGGGTAAGATCCAATCTTCCATTCATGAAAGCTCTTCTTGTAAATTCACCTTGTTCAGCAATTCTGGCTCCATTAGATAAAACTAACTCCAACACTTTCTCAGTCATAAGATAACCACCATGGCAGTTTATCTCGACTATATCTTCCTTAGTATAAGTTTTAGGACCCTTCATTATGCTGACCATTACTTCATCCACTAAATTAACACCTGAATATAGATGTCCATAATTAATAGTAAAATTCTTTAATTCTTCTACTTTTTTTTTAGATATTGGTCTGAATATTTTTGAAAGAATGTTTATGGAGTCTTCTCCGGACATTCTAACAATTCCTATTCCACCTTCTCCTCTAGGAGTAGAGATTGCTGCTATTGTATCAAACATAGTTTTACCCCATTCTTTTTCTTTTAATTACAATATATCTCTTAGGATCTCTACCTTCACTAAAAGTATCAAGTTCTTTGTATTTATTCACTATCTCGTGAATAATTTTTCTTTCCCTTGGCGGCATTGGATTTAATTTTACGATTTTATCGGTATTTAACGCTTTTTCAGCCATTTTTCTAGCTAAATCTCTAAGAGTTTCTGCTCTTTTAGCCTTAAATCCCTCTACATCCACTTCTACTTTTACACTTTTGCATAGAGAATTCAAAAGGTATTCGAAACTATTTAAAGTTTTACCTTTTTTTCCTATAATTATTCCATTGTCTTCACCAGATAGATTAATTAAAACATAGTGATCTCTTGCTTCTAAAACTTCTACATTCAGAACTAATCCCATATTATCTAATAATTCATTGGCTCTTTCTACTACCATATCTTCTATTTTTGTCTCTATTATATCGACTGTTTTTTCCATTTGAATCTGATATTCCCCATCTTTTTTAAAAAAACCAAAAAATGAAGTTGCTTTTGAGATCTCAATGATTTCTACGATTTTGCTCTTATCAATATTATGGTCTTTTACAGCTTTAATTATAGCTTCATCTTTTGATTTAGCTTTGATTTGATAAGTTAAGTTCATTTTACGCCTCATCCCTTCTACTCATAATAAAATATTGTTGTGCCACTGCAGCCAAACTTGATACGAACCAATACAATTGCAATCCTGCTGGCATCTTGTATGAGATAAATATCATCATTACTGGAAACATATAAGTCATCATTTTCATTTGCGGATTGGAAGATCCTTGACTTGCACTCATTAATTTTTGCTGGAAATAAGATACAGCACCATTTAATAATGGTAATAAGTAAAATGGATCTGGTTGAGATAAAGTTAACCAAAGAAATTTAGATCCGTCTGCTATAACTCCTCCATCTGCTCCTGTTTTTCTTAAAACTCCGAAAAGTGCAAATAATATTGGCATTTGTAACAATATAGGTAAACAACCACTTGCTGGGTTTACTTTATGTATTTTATATAGTTCAATTGTTTTCTGATTTAATGTTTGTGGATCGTTTTTATATTTTTCTTTAAGTGCTTCTAACTCCGGTTGTAGTTTTTTCATCGCACCCATTGATTTGTCCTGTTTTAACGTAAGTGGTAACAATACTAATTTAATTAAAATTGTTATACCAATTATAGCTAATCCATAATTTCCAAAAATATTATACATCATTCCTATGGCACTTTCTAAAACCCCTTGAAGTGCTCCATATGCAGCTCCGATCAACTTTGTTCCTCCTCATAATTTAAGGTACTGGGTCGTAACCACCCTTAGAAAAAGGATGACATTTTGATAATCTTTTTAGACCTAGATATACACCTTTGATACTTCCATGTTTTTTTATTGCTAAAATCATATAACTAGAACAGGTAGGTTGGAACCTACAATTTTTTTTTAAGACTGGTGATATAAACCATTGATATAATTTCACAAAAAATATTAAAATATATTTCATAGAAACATTTTAGCTCTTTTAAATATTTTTACACTGTCTTTTTCAATCATAGATAAACTTAGAGTCTTAAATTGTTCTCCTGCATTTTTTTTAGCGATAAATACTATGTCGTATCCTTGTTTTAAATTTTCATCTTGTTTCCTAAAATTTTCTCTAAAAAGTCTTTTTAATTTATTCCGACAAACAGCATTGCCAGTTTTTTTACTAGCTACTACTCCTAATCTATTTTCATTTAAGTTATTTTTTTTAAAATAGATTAACTGAAAATAACCAAAGTGTTTTTCTCCTTGGTTATATACTTTTAAGAATTCAGATTTTGTTTTTAACTTCAACATAAAATCTCCTTAAAATATTTTTAAAAACCCGGTGATATGAACACCGGGTTTTATGCTGACAATTTCGTTCTACCTTTAGCTCTTCTTCTCTTTAAAACAGATCTTCCTGCTTTAGTTTTCATTCTTTTTCTGAACCCGTGTTCCTTTTTTCTTTTTCTTTTATTTGGTTGAAAAGTTCTTTTACTCATCTTTGATTTACACCTCCTGTTACGTTTAAAAAAAATATTGTCATTTCAGTTTATAATTCTAATATATAAGTTATATTTTGTCAAGATAATTTTAAATAAGTTTTTTATAAAAGTAACCAAAAAGAGTATTTGTTTTTTGTAAGATGTAGTAAAAGTAAAGTCAATATTTGTTATAAGGAAATTCTATATTTTATAAGGGCTAGAAAAGAAATAAGCATTTAATTATTATTATTGTGGGTGTACATATGCTGAAAACCTTTAAATACAAGGCTTTTTATCTTTAGTGATAAATTAACCCCAATAAATACAAGGTTTGTTAAAGGTGAATGTTATTATTGTATGTGTACATAATCAAAATTCATTACTTTTAAAGGGATTAGGTGTACAGAGGTAGTTTAAAGCTCAATAAATTCAATAAATTCAGTATAATATAATTATTATTGTGTGTGTACATAGTTAAAAACCAGGTTTTTCAATGGTTAATTTTTATAATCCTAATATTATTAAGGGAAATTGATGATTCTAAATTATTAATGTTAGTATACATAATTTATTATTATTTTATTAAAGTGTTGAAAAGTTATTATTTATGATTGTTATTTAGTTGAAAAAGAAACAGTTAAGATGGGTGAAATGCTTATTAAATACAACAAATGATATGTACACCTTCAAAAATAAAGTTTGAATTTATTTAGTTTTGATGATACTATGTATGACACTAGGATTATTATTGTGAATGGACAAAAAAATTAATGGAGGAGTTATGTCAAAGGAAGTAAATATGGGTTTAATAGATGAATTTAATTTAAATAAAACTGGATCATTATTAACTGACTTGACTAAAGTTGATATAAAAATGAGCCAACTTCCTGAAATAGAAGTTAGAGAAGTTGTGATCAAAGAAACTGGAAATTTTCTAGATTTAAAAGAAAATATCATAAATATACCAATAGAAATGATAGTTTTTCCTTTTTTTACTCCTCAAAAACAAAATAAAAAAATAAATTTTAAATATTCTTTTGAAGATTTGGGAGTGACTATGTTTTGTACATTAGTTGCAAAAAATTCAGAGGATAAAATATACCAACCATCTATTTTTGAAGAAAAAATTTATACATATCTTATATCTCTCTATGAGTTAAAAAAGGAGACCAATGATACAGATGAGTATATAAAATTTGAAATTTCAGACTTTATAGTTAATTTTTTAGGAAATAAGATGAATAGAAATTATTATACCAAGGTAGCACAGGCACTTAAAAATTTGAAGAGTACTGAATATCAGTTTGAAGTATCTAACCATAGTAAGTTAGGAAATTATCAATTTGAAGATGAGGAATTTAAACTGCTTACCTATCAAAAACTTAAAGTGGGAACAAAGGTATATTATAAAGTAACTTTGAATAAAAACATCAGAAATAAAATTAAAGATAAAAGATATATAAAATATAATTCTAAAGCCCTTATAGAAATAATGGAAAAAGACCCCATTGCTGCAAGGATCTATAAGTATATAAGTAAAATTAGGTATTCCAAGCAGGAGGATTCTATAAATATCAGGACTTTAGCAGCTATAATTCCATTAAAAATGGAACAGGAAACAGAAAGAGTTAATAAAACTGGTGAGAAAAGGATCTATGTATTAAGCAGGGTAAAGCAGGTATTGAAAAGAATTGAGAAAGCTTTTTCACTCTTAGAAGAATTGGGATATATGGATTATTTTAACTCGGAATTTATTGCCGAAGAGGATAGTTATTATATAAACTATAGATTTAACCAGGATAAAGATGGAACTTGTCATATATCCAGTTATTTAAATGGACAAGAGAAACAAGTGGAATACAAAGGGAAATGGGACGCAGTAAATGCAGCTAAGAAAGCTAAGAAAGAAAAGTCATTTATTACCAAAGAAATAATAAAGGACAAGATAAAAGAGATAGAAATAAGAGATGATAATGAGATAATGGATGCTGAGATAGTTACTGGAAAGGCAGATAAAAATAAAACTAACGAAATTAACTTATCTGAAGATGTAAAAGAAAGGTTAAAAGACTTTTCGGAGGAACTCCAAAGCAGGATAATTAAGTGTAAAAGAAATATATTTGTTTCGAGAGCTTGGAATAAAAGAGTGGATAATAAATTTAAAAAGATAATAAGGGAAGATGGAGAAGAGGTAGCGATTGATATATTAAACCTTTTATATAAACGTCTTAACTCGGAAATAAAATCGACCTTAGTTCAATATATAAACGGGATACTCCGAAATTTAAGAAAGATGGATAGAAATGCTAGAAAATCCAATAAAAACAATCTAACCTTGTTTAACCAGGTAACTAGAGAAAAACCTTTAAAGAGTAAAAAGCAGTTAAAGAAAGCAAGAAAACACTTGAAGAATCCAGAAATAACAAGTATAAAAGATGTTATCGAAGATCTGCCTAAAAATGATATTATGCAGGATTATCATGGGTTAGATGAGTTTGAAAAGTTAATAATAGAGGAAAAAGCGCTGGAATTATGTTCACAATATGAAGATATACCAAAAGAATTTCTATATAATTTAAGAAAGGTATCTAAAAGAGTATACTTTATAACATTAAAAAAATATATAGGAATAGCCTTAAAAGACGGAAAATAAGAAGCTAAACTAAAAGATCACTTCGGTGATCTTTTTTATTCATCCATACTTTATTATTGAGTGTATACATATACAGATATTCTTTTAAGGCTAATATTTTAAAATTACCAGCTAACTGAAATTTTGTGATGGTATACGCATTAAAAACCGTAGAGTTTGCCCGCCTCCGGCGGGCAAACAGCTATAAATTTTTCTTTAAAATTATCAAAATACTTTATTTTAAATAGAATTTTAAAGAAAATAAAAATTAGATCTTAATATTATTATGGGCTTAGTAAGCGCGAAACATCAACAACTAACTATTTTTAACAGCTATAAAAAATGAAAGTAATATCTAGATATTTTGTTTATTATTGTGTGTGTACATAACGAATTTAGAAATATAAAGGTTGAATATGTACATAAACAAAAATAAAGGTTAATTTTTTTCTTTTTATTTTAATTTTTATTATTATTGATTGTAGACATAAATGATATAATGGTAGATTATATTTTTTTAAACTTACAATTAAATTCAAAAAAAGTTTATTATGTTTTTCATTTAAGACTATGATAGAATCTTTATAGATGAATAGATGAATAGATGAATAGATGAATAGATGAATAGATGAATAGATGAATAGATGAATAGATGAATAGAGATAAAAAAATATATACTATAGAGCAGACCGTTGAGAAAGATGATGTTAAAATGTATACTAACAAAAATAAAGGGGTATTTATGAAGTTTAAATCAACAATTAATAATGGGAAGCTATATAGGGGAGGAGTTCCCTATTTTTTAGAATCAGAAAAGGATCAGGTAATATATATATCTTCTTCCAATAAAAACATAATCGATTACTATTTCACATTAAAGGAAGATATAGATGTTTTAAAGATAGAAAATTATAATTATACAGAGGAGGAGTTTGACTGTATAACCTTTGAGTTGCTGGAAAAATTAAAGTTAGATAATTCAAAGATATTGATATCTATTGAGAGTATCTTTAAAAAATATTTTATAAATTCTGAACTATTAGAATTTTGTGTGGGAAAAGAATATAGATTAAAGAAGATAATAGAGAAGCTGGAAAAAAGTGGATTTCAAAAAAATTATCTGGTTGAAAAAAGGGGGGAGTATAGTCTCAGGGGGGATATTTTAGACATATTTTCTTTTGATGGGAAACATCCCATCCGTTTGGAGTTCTTTGATGATTTCTTGGAGGAGATTCGTATATTCGATGCAGAAACCCAGAGATCAATGGAGAAAATAAATAAAATTCAAATGTATATAAACAAAAATAAAGATGAGAATTATACTTTTTTAGACCTGCTGGATAAGTTAAAGAATGATAAAAGAAAGATCTATTTAGAGAATGAAGAGATCTTGGATTATAAGGTAGAGGAATATATTTTAGATAAAAGACAGGAAGAGGAAGAGATCCGGCTGGAATACTCCAAGATCAAGAAAATATCGGAAAAGATAGAGCTGGAAAGGTTTAAAGATGAGGAGATAGAAAATTATAAAAATTATGATTATATAAAAAAATTATCCCGAAAGAAAAATATAACAATTCTGACCGAGGAAAAAAGACGGTATACCGAAATATTTGGCGGTACATCTATAAAAATTCAGAGAAATCCCCACTACGAAGGATTTAAATATAAAAATGAGCTTATCCTGACAGACAGGGAATTAAAGGGGATAAGGGTAAAGAGAAGTGAGAAAAGAGCTGATGGAATAAAATTTAAAAAGATAGATCAGATACTGCCAAATGATTATATAATTCATGAAACTTATGGCGTGGGAATTTATCTGGGAGTAGAAGATATAAATGGTGCAGACTATTTAAAGATAAAATATGCTGATGAAGATAAACTTTTTGTACCCATAGCTAGTCTAAATAAAATAGAGCGGTATATCTCTGAACCGGGAGTAGTACCTGATATATTCAGGCTGGGTAGAAGGGGATTTAGAAAAAGGCAGGAAAAAATAAAAAAAGAAATAGAAAAATTTGCCATAGAACTTCTGGAAATACAGGCTAAAAGAGCTATGAATACAGGTTATTCATTCACTAAAGATACTATTTGGCAGGAGGAATTTGAAGAAGGGTTTCCATATAATGAGACTAAGGATCAGCTGAAGGCCATATTGGATGTAAAAGAGGATATGGAATCATCCACTGTCATGGATAGGATAGTCTGCGGGGATGTTGGATATGGAAAAACTGAGGTAGCTATGAGAGCGGCATTTAAAGCTGTTATGGATGGAAAACAGGTTGTTATCCTGGCTCCTACCACAGTTTTGGCTACCCAGCATTTTGAAAGATTTAAAGAAAGATTTCAGAATTTCCCGCTGGAACTGGAACTGCTGTCCAGACTGAAAACTCCAAAAGAACAGACCGAGGTAGTAAAAAAAATAAAGGATGGTGTAATAGACCTTATCATAGGAACCCACAGACTGTTATCTAAAGATATAAAATTTAAAGATCTGGGGTTAGTCATAATAGATGAGGAGCAAAAATTTGGGGTGAAGGCAAAGGAACATTTAAAAACCATGAGAATCAATGTGGATATGCTTACATTAACAGCAACCCCAATTCCCAGAACATTGAATTTAGCTCTTTTGGGAATAAGGGATATATCTATCATTCAGACTCCTCCAACCAATAGAATACCGGTAGAAACTTATATTATAGAAAAAAATAAAGCAGATATAAAAAATGCCATAATGAAAGAGGTCGCCAGAGAGGGACAGGTTTTTTACCTGTATAATTCAGTTAAGGGAATGAAGGTAAAGTTGAAGGAATTAAAAGAGATAATTCCTGAATATGTTGTGATAGACTATATCCACGGTCAGATGCCTTCAAGCGAGATAAAGTATAAGATAAATGCCTTTGAAAACGGGGAGATAGATGTACTTCTCACAACTACCATCATAGAAAATGGTATAGATATAGAAAATGCCAACACTATCCTCATAGAAAATTTTGATAAATTGGGATTATCCCAGGTATACCAGCTTCGTGGAAGGGTAGGCAGAAGCAGCAAACGAGCTTATTGTTACCTGCTGGTGGATTCTTTAAAGGGTGGAACCGAGAAAGGAAAACAAAAAAGAGAATCAATAAAAGAGATAAAAGATCTGGGAGCAGGATTCCAGCTGTCTTTGGAGGATATGAAGATAAGGGGAGCAGGGGAAATTTTAGGAGAGAAACAACACGGAGCATTAAAAATATTCGGTTATGACATGTATCTTAAGATGTTAGACGAAGAGATAAAAAAGATAAAGGGTAAAGAAACTATAGCAGAGGATATCGATCTGGATATAGGTATTCACGGATACATACCTAGTGAATATATAGAGGAAACAGAAAAAATAGTGGTATATAGAAGATTAGTTACCATAGATACAATCACTGAATTAGAGGAAATAAAAGAGGAGATAAAGGATAGATTTGGACGATTACCAAAAGTTGTAGAAGACCTGTTTGAATATCTGGCTATAAAGATTACAGCTCAGAAAAATCATATTCAAAGTATAAGACTAGAGGATGGATCATACAGGATAAAATTTATAGAAAACAAAATAAATATTGAAAAAATCCAAGAATTAATCCTGTCTAAAAAAATAAGATACCTTCAAAAAGAGGGCGCTATTGAGATAGACAGTATAAGAGAATTCTTTGAAGATTATAAATAAAAGGGGGAAAAAAATGAAAAAAATGGCAATAATATTGATCATAGCCTCATTGGTATTGACGGCTTGTAATAAAAAAGAGGGAGGGGTAAAAACTAAAGATGAATCCAATGTAATTATGGTTATTGGGAATGAGAATTTAACTGAATCAGAATTACAGGAAAAAATAGATACCCTGCCGGCCCAGTATAAGGAGTACTCTAAATCTGAGAAGGGTAGAGCAGCTCTGATAGAGGAGATAAGTGTAAGAAAGATGTTAAAACAGGAAGCTGTAAAAACAGGAATTGAAAACACAGAATCTTATAAAAAAGATTTAGAGGGGATTAAGGAAGATCTGTTGATAAGTCATGTGGTTAACAAGAAAATAGTAGAGGGTGTAAAGTTAACAGAATCAGAATTAAAGGCTGAATATGAAAAAAATAAGGAAAATTTTAAGACACCGGAGCAGATAAAAGCTGCTCATATATTAATAAATGTAAGTGATGATATGACTGAGGCTGAAAAAAAAGACGCTGAAAAAAGAGCTGAAAAAATATTAACAGAAGTTACACCAGCAAACTTTAGTGAGATGGCAAAAAAATATTCAGAGGGACCTACATCTGAAAATGGCGGTGAGCTTGGATGGTTTGACAAAACTTCCATGGTAAAAGAATTTGCCGATGCAGCATTCACAGGAGTACCGGAAAAAATATATGGAACTGTTGTTGAAACACAATTTGGTTATCATATAATATATATTGAAGATAAAAAAGAGGCCGGATATCTGAGTTTTGAAGATGTAAAACCATCTTTAGAGAAGGAATTATTAAATAAGAAAAGAGCTGAGGAATATAGAGCCTGGGTAGAGGAATTAAAAAAAGAGTATATAAAAAAATAAAAATTATATAGAAAATAAAATAGGTGGCTTAGCCGCCTATTTTATTGCATTTTTTAGATAAATAAAATACTATTAAAATAGAAGTAAATTTATTAAATTAATACTTTATTATTGAGTATATACATATTGTATATATATTTTTCACCCATGGAGGAAAGAGATGAATGAGTTTTACAAGTTAGTGGATATAATGAAAAAGTTAAGGGCTCCCGACGGATGCCCATGGGACAGGGAACAAACCATAGAGAGTTTGAAACCTTATTTATTGGAGGAAACCTATGAAACTCTGGAAGCTATGGATATAGGCGGAGAGGAGTTAAAGGGGGAGTTGGGAGACCTCCTGCTAAATATTATCTTTCAATCTTTAATAAAGGAGGAGGAAGGGGAGTTTACAATCGATGATGTGGCTAAAAAAGTCAGTGAAAAATTGATCAGAAGACATCCGCATATTTTTGCAGATGTAGAGGTAGAAGGAACAAAGGATGTCATGAGAAACTGGGAGGAGATAAAGAAAAAGGAAAAAGAGCATAGGGGAAGAAAATCTGTCTTAGACGGGATTCCCAAAATTTATCCACCCTTAGCCAAGGCATATAAACTCCAAGTTAAAGCTGCTAAAGTGGGGTTTGACTGGGAAGATGAGGTAGGAGCATTAAATAAATTAGAGGAAGAATTAGGTGAGATGAAGGCAGCATATGAAAAAAATGACAGGGAAAATTTAAAGGAAGAGATAGGAGATGTTGTGTTCACCCTTGTAAATATTGCTCGAAAATTAGATATAGACATCGTGGATGCAGTGATGAAGACCAACAATAAATTTGAAGATAGATTTAGATATGTAGAAGATAACTGTGATCTGGGAGAGAGTACATTGGAAGAGATGGATAGATTATGGGATGAAGCGAAAAATAAATAACTCTAAAAAATTTTTAATTTGGAGAGGAAGAAAAAATATAGTATAAAATACTATGGAATAGTACCTTTTTTTTAAAGCAAAGGTATTAAAATTAGGAGGAACAATGCGTTTAGATAAATTTTTTAAAGTCTCAAGAATAATAAAAAGAAGACCTGTAGCAAAGACAGTACTGGATAACAAGAAGGTAAAATTAAATGGAAAAATATCCAAAGCAGGAGCAACAGTAAGTGTAGGAGATATAATCGAGTTGGAATATTTTAGTAAATATATGAAGGTTGAAGTTTTAGAAGTGCCTAGTGGAAACACCAAAAAAGATGAAGCTGAGGAGCTATTTAAAATATTAGAGGTAAAAGAGATAGAGATAAATTAATAAAAAATTGATAATTGAAAAAATAAACAAATACTTAGTCACAGATTAAAAGGTTTAACATAATGTAAATTAATAAAAATATAACGGAAAAAACACTTTATTATTGAGTGTAGACATAAAGGAGTACAAGTGATTGTTGAGTTAAAATCAAATGCTAAGATAAACTTAGGATTGAATATAGTTGGAAAAGCAGAAAACGGATATCATCTTTTAGACATGGTTATGGTTCCTATATCTCTAGCGGATAATTTATCCATAGATTTTAAAGAGATAAAAGGAAATTTAAAGATAGAGACGAATATGAAAGACGTTCCTGTAGGAAAAGATAATATAATATCTAAGGTTTATAAGGAGTTCTATAGGGAAACAGGATTAGAAAAACAGATGATAGAGGTATATTTAAAAAAGAATATCCCGTCTCAGGCTGGCCTTGGAGGAGGAAGTTCCAACGGTGCATTTTTCTTTAATGCATTGAATAAATATTATGGAAATCCCATAAACTTTCAAAGGGCAGTGGAAATAACCAAGGAAGTTGGTGCAGATATCCCATTTTTTCTTTTAAATAAGCCCAGCAGGGTAGAAGGAATAGGAGAAAACTTAGGAGTAATAGAAAATAATATAAAAGATAAAATAATTTTGATAAAGCCGGATTTTGGTGTAAGCACTGTAGTAGCATATAAAAATTATGCTAAATTAGAGGACAAAAAAGATGCTGATATAGATAAGATTATAGAAGGGATGAAATCTGGTAATTTAGACGACCTGGAGAATTATCTGGAAAATCATTTGGAACAGGGGTTGTTATTGGAGGATAAAAATATAATCGAGTTCAGAAAAAAATTAGAAAAATTGGGAAAAAATCAGGATATGAAGTTTCATATGTCTGGTAGTGGTAGTTGTTATTATACTTTTGTAGGAAAAGATAATATAGATCAAATTTATGACGAAATAAAAACAACAATGGAGGGCTGCAGAGTTGAAATATGTAGTTTTCTTTGAATAAACTAAAAAGGAGAGTACTAAAAATGAATATTACAGATGTAAGACTGAGAACGGTAAAAAATGAAAATGAATTAAAGTTAAAGGCTTATGCAGACATCACATTGGATGGCAGCTTTGTTATTCATGGATTAAAGGTTATCGATGGTCAAAAAGGAATGTTTGTGGCTATGCCATCTAGAAAGATGCCCAATGGCGAATTTAAGGATATAGCTCATCCTATTACTCCGGATTTAAGAAGAATTTTAACAGAGATCGTTATAAAAAAATACAATGAAACTGTGGAAGAGATACAAGATACAGAGGAAACAAAAACTGTAGAGGATTTAGAAAAAATATAAAAAATAAATAAAAAAAATGCCGAAATCTATCGGCATTTTTTTTATTTCAATTGGATTGAAGTTTAATTATCTAATCTGTCCGTCTCCTCTAATTATATATTTAACAGAAGTTAGTTCTTTGATACCCATAGGTCCCCTTGCATGGAGTTTTTGAGTACTGATACCGATCTCTCCTCCAAATCCAAAGGCTCCTCCATCGGTAAATCTGGTGGAAGCATTGATATAAACTGCAGCAGAATCCACTTCCCTCAAAAATTTCTGGGTATTTTTATAGTTTTCACTGATAATTGCTTCTGAATGCTTTGTAGAGTAGGTATCTATATGCTTTATGGCTTCATCTATGGAATCTACAGTTTTGATAGATAAAATAAGATCTAAATATTCTGTATTCCAATCGCTGTCAGTTGTAGGGATTGCGTTAGCTAGATATTTTATAGATCTTTCATCGGCTCGAATCTCTACTCCTAAATCGCCCAATTTTTCTCCTAAACTGGGCAGGAGTTTAGAGATACTGTCACTATGAACCAGGAGAGTTTCCATGGCATTGCATACTCCTGGTCTGGAAGCTTTGGCATTGATAATAATATCTATAGCCATATTCAAATCTGCATTATGATCAACATAGGTATGACACAGACCTGCACCTGTTTCTATAACAGGAACACTTGCTCCTGCAAGGATGGCCTGCTTCAACCCCTTACCGCCCCGGGGGATGATAACATCGATAAAATCATTCATGGTAATCAATTCATTTACACAGCTTCTGTCGGTATTTTCAATTAATTGAATAGCACCATGAGGCAGGCCGAATTTTTCACCTGCCTGGATAATAACTTTAGCTAAGGCTATATTTGAACAAAGAGCATCTGAGCCTCCCCTTAAGATAATGGAGTTTCCAGATTTTAAACTGAGAACAGCTGCATCTACAGTGACATTTGGACGGGATTCAAAGATCATCCCAATAACTCCCAAAGGAACACGGATCTGTGATATTTCCATGCCGTTTTCATGTCTGAATCCGCTCAAGATTTCACCAATGGGATCATCTAAACCTATGATAGTCCTGATTCCCTGGGCCATCCCGTAAATTCTTTCCTCGGTCAGAGTCAACCTGTCGATAAAAGCAGGACTAAGTCCGTTTTTTCTGCCTTTAATCAGATCTTTTTCATTTTCTGACCTTATAAATTCCATATTGTTCAGAAGTTCCACAGCCATCTCTTCCAATATATTATTTTTAGTTGTAGTATCCATTTGGAGTAGTTTTCTGGAAGCTTTTTTAGCTAAGACACCCATATTATTCATATATTTTTTCATAATTTCATATCTCCTCTATTAAAAAATAAACATGTTATCCATATGTATAACCTCATCATAATCTTTATATCCTAAAATATGGCTGATATCAGAGGAATTTTTTCCTTTGATAAGGTCTACCTCTACCTGACTGTAGTTGGAGATTCCAACAGCAATCTCATTTTGATTACTGTCACAGATAGAGACAACTTCTCCCCTGTGGAAATTTCCTTCACACTTTATAATTCCAATGGAAAGAAGGCTGTGATGGTTTTTTAGGGCAGTTATAGCTCCATTATCTATAATGATCTTTCCTGTTTTAGTGGTTCCATAGGTGATCCAGTGTTTACGAGCCTTTAATTTTACCTTAGTCTCTAAAAACAATGTTCCGATCTCCTGACCATCCATGATATCTCCTATAATAGATGGATCAAATCCTTTGGCGATGATCATAGGGATTCCGGCAGAAGTAACTATCTCCCCTGCACTTATTTTGGTAGCCATACCCCCGGTTCCGAATTTACTTCCAGCTCCGGTAGCTATAGTTTTGATATGATCATCGATCTTTTTAACTGTATTAATAAGGGTGGCACTGGGATCAGTCTTGGGGTTACCGGTATACAAACCATCTATATCAGATAGGATAAGTAACAGATCGGCATCTATCAAGGTAGATGTAAAAGCTGAAAGAGTATCATTATCTCCTACCTTTATCTCATCTACAGCTACCGAATCATTTTCATTGATGACCGGGATTATCCCCATGGAAATCAGCCTCAGACAAGAATTTCTAGCATTTAAATATCTTCCACGATTGGATATATCTCCCTTGGTTAAAAGCAGCTGTCCTATCTGTTTTCCATATTCAGAGAATAATTTCTGATACAGGTGGATAAGGGCAACCTGTCCCACAGATGCAACAGCTTGTTTATCTGGCAGAGTTTTAGGTCTTTCTTTTAATCCCAAACTCCCCATCCCGGCTCCAATAGCTCCCGAGGTAACTAATATAACTTCATATCCTTTGTTATGAAGGTTAGCCAGTTCACGGACTAATTTATCTATTCTAGACAGATTTAATAATCCATTTTCAAATGTAAGGGTAGATGTTCCTACCTTTACAACCAATCGTTTTGTGTCTTTTAAATAATCTTTTCGAGTCATAAAATCCCACCTTCCAAATTGTAATTTTCTTTACAGTATATCATAGTTTTGAGCATTCGTTAAAAGGTAAAAAATATGGACTTTATCATATGATTAATAGTTAATATTAATTACTTCTGGTTCTTCCCTTGATTTGTCAAGGGCTAGATTGGTTTTGTTTTGCAACTTTTGAGTTTTATTTTACACTTGGAATGGAATTGCGAACTAAAAAAACATATGCTATACTCAAAGTACAGACTAAAGTTAATTAGATGGAGGAAAAAATGAAGAAAATATTAATAATATTTATAGCTGTGACCTCTATTACTTTTAGTTCACAGATGTATGGCGATATATCCAATGAACATTGGGCATACAGAGCAATTGAAAATCTATATATAAACGGAATCCTGCCTAAAGATTCCACAAGTTTTGACGGGGATAAAAATATCAATAAATATGATCTGGTTTACTATCTGTCCAAAACTCTGAACAAGATAGATGAAACTAAAGCCAGCCAGTCAGACCTGTTGATATTAGAACATCTGGTCTATGATTTTTCCAACGAATTGAATAAGATGGGTTTCAATTCAGAGCTGTATATAAAGAAGATAAAAGCCAATGAAGATAATATAGAGATCTTAAAAAAAAGTATTAGAAACAATGAGATTGAGATTGAAAAATTAAAGTTGGAATTGGAAAAAATGAAATAATTGATATTTTGTTTATTTAAAATTAAGTAATTAGAGGAGGATAAAAGATGAAAAAATTATCATTTGATTTGTCTAATAATGATCAGTTTTTTGGTGGTCATGAATTAGAATTTATGAGTACTCATATTGAGATTGCTGAAAAAGCATTGATGGAAGGTACAGGAGCAGGAAATGATTTCTTAGGGTGGGTAAACTTACCAGAAGATTACGATAAAGCTGAATTTAAAAGGATAAAGGAAGCTGCTGAAAGAATAAAAAAACAATCAGAGGTTTTAATTGTAGTTGGAATAGGGGGATCTTATTTAGGAGCTAAATCTGCAATAGAATTCCTGACACATACATTTTATAATGAATTGCCTGTGGAAAAAAGAGATACTCCAGAGATATATTTTGCAGGAACAAATATTTCAGGAACTTACCTGAAGCATTTAATAGAATTGATCGGGGATAGAGATTTCTCGGTAAATGTAATCTCAAAATCAGGTACAACTACTGAACCGGCAATAGCATTTAGAGTGTTAAAAAAATTACTTATAGAGAAATATGGAAAAGATGGAGCTAAAGACAGAATATATGCTACAACAGATGCTGCAAAAGGAGCATTAAAAAAATTAGCTACAGGGGAGGGGTATGAAACATTCGTAGTCCCTGACAATGTAGGAGGAAGATTTTCTGTATTAACAGCAGTAGGATTATTGCCTATAGCAGCAGCAGGAATAGATATAGATGCACTTATGGCAGGAGCAGCAGATGCTGCGGCAGATTATAAGAAACCATATGCTGAAAATGACTGTTATAAATATGCTGCTGTAAGAAATATCCTTCATAGAAAGGGTAAAGACATAGAGTTATTGATAAACTATGAACCTAGATTACACTATATTGCAGAATGGTGGAAGCAGTTATACGGTGAGTCTGAAGGTAAAGATAACAAGGGATTATACCCTGCATCAGCAGATTTTACTGCAGATTTACATTCTTTGGGACAATATATCCAGGATGGAAAGAGACATCTTTTTGAAACTCTTATCAATATAGAAACTCCGGAACTGGATATGGTTATCGAAGAGGATGACTTAAACTTAGACGGACTGAACTATTTAGCAGGAAAAACTATGGATTATGTAAATAAGATGGCAGCAGAGGGAACCAGGTTAGCTCATAGAGACGGGAACGTGCCTAACTTAACTATCAACTTACCGGAAGCTACCCCTTATCACTTGGGATATATGTATTACTTCTTTGAAAAAGCTTGTGCAATCAGCGGATATCTTTTAGGTGTAAATCCTTTTGACCAGCCAGGTGTAGAAGCTTATAAGAGCAATATGTTTGCGTTATTGGAAAAGCCAGGATTTGAAAAAGAAACAGAGGAAATTAAGAAAAGATTAAAATAGAATTTTTAGACCACAGAGATTTATCTGTGGTCTATTTTTATTTCTTCACATTAACTTCACAAAGGCCGGTTATTATATCTATGTAAAGAAAAATAAAACTAAATCAGGGAGTGATTAAAATGAAGAAGAAAATAATAATAGGTTTATTGATGGTATCGGCACTATCTTTTGGAGCAGGAAATATTAATAACAGCGGTCAAAGAGGATTTTATCATACTCAAATTATGAATAACTTATCTGAAAAGCAGCAGACGGAATTAACTGAGATGATGCAGGACAGAAGGGAAGCTAACTACAAAAAGAGCTTAGATATAAGATCTAAGCAATTGGAATTAGAAAAATTATTAGCAGAAGATAAGGTAAACTGGAAAAGTGTAGAAAGAGTAAATAAGCAGATATCGGATATGAAAGCTAAGCAAAGATTAGAGGGTATGAAATTTAGAAGTAATGTAGAGGATAAATATGGAATTTCTATGGGGCACAAGGGGATGAAAGGTAATTGCGGGTCTATAGGTGGAAAACATATGAATAATGGTAACCATATGAATGGCGGAAATGGATATAGAAACAACTAAAATTTAATAGATAGAAAATAGGAGCTCCTGGGGGCTCCTATTTTGTTATCCCATTAATTTTTTTAAATACTTGAAAAAATCCTTCTTATGTTCCTCAGATGTGATACAGACATTGGAAAACATCTCCATAATCTCCTGGTTGGTACTGTTGAGAGCTGATTTTACAGCCAGGGATTGGTTTAATATATCACCACAGTATTCTCCGTTCAGCAGCATTTTTTTCATTCCCTTTATCTGACCCTCAATTTTATTTAACCTGGTGATAATGCTTTTTCTAGCTTCGATTATCTCCTCGTCATTTAACTTTGAAATGGTGCAGATTAGATCGAGATCCTGCTGCCAGGATTTTAAACCACCTTTCATCTCGTAGATATTTTCAAATCCCAATTCAGCCATCTCAAGGGAGGCCTCTTTACTTATGTGTCCAACGGCACAGTAGATAAGATATTTAGTTTTTTTATTTAGTTTTTTGATCTCCCTTTTGAAGATACGTGGTTTTTCAAAATCTATTAAGATTGCACCATCTAACCGACCTTCGTATAGAAATTCTTTTTCAGTCCTTACATCGATGATGATAAGATCACTTTCTTTTGTCATCATTTTTTTTGCTTCTTGGGGGGTGATACAGTTATATGTAGTTGTCATCGTTTTATTTTCCATGAATAAATACCTCGTAAATTAGATTTTTAAGAATAAAGATATTATAACCTTATGATTACTTTATGTCAATTTTATAGAAATTAACGATGATCGGAGATTGTTAAAAAATTCTAGAAATGGTGTTTTCTCTATGGAATACTGTGGTAATAGAGAGGAATAAAATTAAAACAATTGGTGGTGTCCATGGTGTTTTTCGAAAGGGTAAAAGTACTAAAAAAGATAAAAATGAACTAAATCAAGAAAAAAACTGCAAAAAACATGGGAATTTAAGTTGACTCATGTTTTCTAATTTGATATACTGGGTCAGGGTATAACAGATTAGAAAATTAAAGAATAATAAATATAAATGTGAAAAAAAATACAATAGAAACCAGGGAGGAAGAAAATGAGTAAAAGAATACTAGTAATAGGTGGAGTAGCAGGAGGAGCGTCAGCAGCAGCAAGAAGCAGAAGATTAGATGAAAATGCAGAAATAATCATGTTTGAAAGAGGTCCGGTAGTATCATTTTCAAACTGTTGTTTACCGTACCACATCTCTGGTTTAGTTGAACAAGAGGAAACATTGATATTAATGACGCCGGAAAAATTTAAAGGCCAGTATAAGATAGATGCAAGGGTAAACAGCAACGTTATATCTGTAAATACAGAAGCTAAAACAATTGAGGTGGAAAATACCTTAACTAAGGAAATAACCACTGAAAAATACGATGCATTGGTAGTATCTCCTGGAGCAGATGCCATCGTACCTCCATTTGCAGGATTGGATAAGATAGATAACTTTGTACTAAAGACAGTACCTGATGTTTCCAAGATAATGAAGTTTGTAAAAGCTAAAAACCCTAAGCATATCACTGTAGTAGGTGGAGGATTCATAGGATTAGAAGCCGCTGAAAACTTGAGAGAAACAGGAATCGAAGTTACTTTAGTAGAAGGAACGGATCAAATAATACCTTTCGTAGATAGAGAGATATCTTATTTCGGGCAGGCTCAAATGGTTAAGCACGGAATTGAAATAGTATTGGAAGATCTTGTAGAGGGATTCGACACTAAAAAAGTATTATTAAAATCTGGAAGAGAGATAGAAACTGATGGGGTAATCTTAGCTATAGGAGTAAGACCATCTACCGGATTCTTAAAAGATTCGGGAATAGAATTAACAGACAGAGGGTATATAGTAACTAACGATAACTATGAAACAACAGCCAAGGATGTTTATGCAGCAGGAGACGCAATCTTAGTGAGAAACCAGTTAACTGGAAACTTATGCCCATTGGCAATGGCAGGTCCTGCTAACAAGCAGGGAAGATTAATAGCTGACAGAATCAATGGCAGAGAGATAAAAAACAATGGTTATATCGGATCAGGAGTAGTTAAGTTATTCGATATGAACATAGCTTCTACAGGATTATCTGAAAAAATGTTAAAAGATTCCGGAATCGACTATGAAGTAGTTTATGCAGCACCTCCAGGAATTGTAGGAATCATGCCTGGAGCACACCTGGTATTCTCTAAATTGTTATTTGAAAAGAAAACCGGGAAGGTATTGGGAGCTCAATTTGCAGCAACAGGAGCACCGGATAAGAGAGCAGACGTAATTGCTACTGCAATCAAAGCCGGTATGACAGTAGAAGATCTATTTGACTTGGAATTAACTTATGCTCCTTCATTTGGAACGGGTAAAGATGTAGTCAACAAGATTGGGTACATCGGTTCAAATTTGAACGAAGGTGCATTTAAGCAGGTAACATTTATGGAGGTCTATGACTTATTAAAGGCCGGGGAACAGGTTATTGACGTTAGAGAAGTTTGTGAATATGAAGCGGGACATGTAAAGGGAACTGTAAATATTCCTATGAGTGTTATGAGAGATAGATTAGATGAATTGGATAAAACAAGGCCGGTATACGTTCACTGCAGAACAGGTGAGAGAAGTTACAACATGACATTGATGCTTCAGGCAAATGGTTATGATGCAAAAAACGTTGCAGGAAGTTATGAATTTATCAAGATGTATGAAGAGGTATCTTGTTATAACGACAAAACCAGGGAAGAGATCATGATAGGTGATTGTGTTGGTTGTTGTGCAACTTTAGAAAATACAAAGTTCTAATAAATAAAATAAGGGGAGGCAAAACCTCCTCCTGAATTTTATAATATATAACGTGAAAAAATATACAAAATTTAATTAGTATTTTAGGAGGTTTAAAAATGAAAAAAGGACAAAATTTATTAGGATTAATAGTTATAATCTTAACATTAATCATGGGTAAAACAATGTTAGGCAGCTCCATGTTATTTTTCAGATTGTTAGCGGGAATAGGATTTGGATATGCACTAACCAGGGCATTTATGGGGTTTGCAGGATCTGTTAACAGAGCATATAACACAGGTTCGACAAAATTAATGAGAATACTGGCTTATATGTTCTTGGGAACTTCTATCTTATCCGCTGCATTTCTTTATAATGCAGATGCTTCATCTTATGATTTATGGGTAAACCAGGTTAACTCCGGGTTAATCCTTGGTGGAATCATGTTTGGATTTGGTATGACATTTTCAGTTTGTTGTGCATCGGGAGTTTTAACAGATGTTGTTACTGGATTTTCAAGAGGTTTTATAACTCTTATCTTTTTCGGTATGGGTGTTTTCCTAGGGTTTCCTTTCCAAAGAGCAGCAACTTGGGTAAAAGATGCCGGTATTCCAACGGATTGGATCAGAAAATCATGGTTCACCTCTGAAACAGGAGCAAAGTTATATAACGGAGTTTATTTCCCGGACTTATTCAAATGGGATGGATTAGACGGATATTTAGGAGCAGTTTTATTAACTTCATTCCTATGTGGTATTGTAGTTTATTTATCTAAAAAATACGAATCATCTAGAAAAATCTCAGGAACTTTTACAGGGGTACCCAGTGAAATAGAGCAGGTTAAAATCGTCACTCAAAAGGATGAGAGTAATAAAGAATTCAAATTATTAAGTGAAGAGACATATGTAAAATTATTTGTTAAACCTTGGAGTATGGGAGTAGGGGCTGCAGTAATAGCAGTTATATTCACATTATTAATGGGTGTAACTAAAGCCGGATGGGGAGCTTCTACGCCTTACGGATGGTGGTTTGGAAGATTCTTAATGGTATTCGGAGTATCACCTGAATCATTATCTAACTTTACTAACTTCCCAGTAAAATTATACACAATGCCATTTTTCAACCATCCAATCAATGTTCAAAATGTAGGGATCATGGTAGGAACGGTAATTTGCTTACTTTTAGCCGGGACATTTAAAAGTGTAGTGACAAGTGAAATTAAAGTTACACCTAAACAGGTAGCTTTATATGCTATGGGTGGAATATTAATGGGATTAGGAACTAGACTTGCAAACGGTTGTAATGTAGGAGCACTATATACTCCAATTGCAAACTTCTCACTATCCGGATGGGTTTTCTTTGCTGCTTTAGTAGGTGGAGGAATTTTAGGAAACAGAGTTGCAGTAAAAATAAAATAATTAAAATATGTTTGACAAATATAGCTGAAATGGATATACTAGTCTGAACATAAAAATATATGAATGAAGATAGAGGTTGCAAACCTTAGGAGTATTTTGGAGGAGTCGGATAGACTTTGAGACCAAAAGAAAGGAAGTTTTGCCGAAATTTAAGATTTGTCGAAATCTTAGGTTGGGACTATGGATAATATCTGTAGGACTGTCATTATCAGATGATAATGGGGAGCTGTCGAATGATTTTAAGATAGAGCCTATTATACATAACTATAGGTTTATAAATTAGAGTTATCGGTAGAGATCCGATAACTCTTTTTTTGAGTTAAAAGATCTCCTTTCTTCAAAACATCAAGGAGGAAAGATATGAGAGGTATAATAATTGTATTGTTGTTAGGAGTTATGAGTAGTTTGGGGTTTGGAGCAGATTCGGCAGAGGCAGCGTTAAATTTAGGGATGTGGACACTGTTGCCACCAATTGTAGCTATAACTTTAGCTTTTATCACTAAGAATGTAATTTTGTCATTGTTTATAGGAATCTATTCAGGATCGTTTTTACTGGGAATAACTCAGGGGAAAAATTATTTATTTAGTCTATTGGGAGGATTTTCCGATATAACCAACAGGGTAATCGGGTCCATGGCAGATTCATGGAATGCAGGTATAATCTTACAGTGTTTAACTATAGGGGGATTGGTAGCATTGATCTCTAAAATGGGGGGAGCAAGAGCTGTGGCAGAATCTTTGGCCAAAAGAGCAAAAACTCCCAGATCAGCTCAATTGATCACCTGGGTTATGGGATTATTTATCTTCTTCGATGACTATGCCAATGCACTTATTGTAGGACCGATTATGAGACCCATAACGGATAAGATGAGAATATCCAGAGAAAAATTAGCATTTATAATAGATTCCACTGCAGCTCCGATTGCAGGGATAGCCCTTATCTCTACCTGGGTAGGATATGAAATATCGGTAATAAAAGACGGATATTCACTGATAGGAATGGATAATATAAATGCATACAGTATCTTTGTACAAACAATTCCATATAGATTTTATAATATACTGATGCTGATATTTGTGGCTTCTACAGCATATTTCTTGAGAGAATTTGGTCCCATGGCCAAAGCTGAAATGAGAGCCAGAACAACCGGTCAGGTAACAAGCGGTTCAGCAGCTAAAGTTTCTCCTGAGGAAGCTGCGATGATAGCTCCCAAAGAGGGAGTGGCATTGAACATATGGAACGCCATCATACCTATCATGGTATTGATCGTAGGTTCTTTTGTAGGTTTCTATCTGAATGGAAAGGGTTATTTAGAGGGAGCGGTACTGGAGACTGTAAATAATTCTCCACTGTCATTTTATGCCATCAGGGAAACCTTTGGAAATGCCGATGCATCATTGGTAATATTCCAGGCAGCATTGTTTGCTTCCATTGTAGCTATCATTATGGGAATATCTAAGAAGATATTTAAGTTTTCAGAGGCTGTCGATACCTGGGTACACGGGATGAAATCATTGGTGATCACAGGAGTTATCTTATTATTGGCCTGGTCACTGACTTCTCTGATAAAGGAATTAGGAACATCGGTATACCTGGTAAATGCACTGGCTGGAAGTATACCAAAATCAATTCTGCCATCTATAATATTTGTCTTGGGATCTGTAATTGCTTTTTCTACAGGAACATCATATGGAACTATGGGAATATTGATGCCCCTGGCAATACCGTTAGCTAATGCCATCGGTGGAGGGGCCGGGTTATCGGGAGAAACATTATCATCATATATAGTAATGAGTATAGGAGCAGTTCTTACAGGAGCTATCTTCGGGGATCATTGTTCACCGATATCCGATACAACTATTCTTTCATCCATGGGAGCTGAATGTGATCATATAGAGCATGTTAAAACTCAAGTTATATATGCACTTGTGGTAGGAGCTATCACAGTATTATTTGGATATCTGCCAGTTGGGATGGGAATATCTATCTATATCGTTTTACCTATATCCGTACTGGTTACTATACTTACTGTAAGGTTTGCAGGTAAGTCTGTAGAGGAAGTATCGGTGGTAAAAGAAGAAGTGGAATTAGCATAGAAAATTTAGGAGACCTAGTCGAAAACCCGACTAGGTTTTTTTTATTTTGAATAATAATTATGGTATAATAAAATGATAAAAAACTAGTGTAATTATAGATTGGGGGAAAAAATGAGAATATTAATAATAAGACTGAGTTCAATAGGGGATGTTATCTTGACCACCCCAATCCTGAAAAAATTAAAAGAAAAAAATAAAAACTTAAAGATTGACTTTATAGTCTTGGATAAATTTAAAGACGCCATAGAGGGTAATCCCAATATAGATAACCTGATAACCTTTAAAAAAGATACAGATGACGGGATAAAAAATATAAGGCGATTTTCAAAGATGTTGAAAGAAAATAACTATGATTATGTGTTTGATCTGCACTCCAAGGTAAGATCCAGATTAATCACATTTTTTTTGGGAGAGAAAACTTTCAGGTATATAAAAAGATCGCTATATAAGACTATCCTGGTAAAATTAGGATTGATTAAGTATAGGGCTGACAATACCATAGTAAAAAATTATTTTGATGCCTTCAAGGTTTTGGGAATAGAGTACACCGGGGAAGATCTGGAGTTTAATTTTACCTGTGAGGATGAAAAAAAAGTAGAGAACTATAAAAATTATGTAGTGTTTGCACCGGGAGCTTCTAAAAACACTAAAAAGTGGACTGTAGAAGGATTTGGTAAACTGGCTCAATTGGTAAAGGAAAAATATAAGACAGAGATAATCCTCATAGGAAGCCCCAAAGAGAAGGAAGAGTGTGAGGAGATCAATAAAATAAGTGGAAATATCTGCATAAATCTGGCTGGCAGACTAAGCCTGAAAGAGAGCGGGGCATTGTTAGCAGGAGCAAAATTTTTGGTGACCAATGACTCGGGACCATTTCATATCGGGCGTGGAGTTAAGACTAAATCCTATGTAATATTCGGCCCTACAGATCCAACTATGTTTGAGTACGATGAATTAGGAGTTTTGATCTATGGAAATGAACCCTGTTCTCCATGTTCTCTGCACGGGGATAAAAAATGTCCTAAGGATCATTTTAACTGTATGAAGAATATAAGTGCTGAAGACCTTATGGGAGAAATAGAGAAAAAATAAAAAAAATCGGGGAATTCCTCGATTTTTTTTATTTAACTAATTAAAAAAAGGAACACTCTATTTTAAATCGGGAGATCCTGTGCCAGGAGCCACTATATATGGCTGTATAATTTATAGAGATTATATTGAATTGACGGAATTTGAAAAATTTTGTGATTATTGATGCAGGGATAGTTCATTAATTTGTATATATAATCTGTAGAATATTAAAATAATCTTAAATTACACAAGTCGAGCAAAATATCTTTAAATATTTCTTGTAGAAAGGAGACAATATGAAAAAAATTGATTATTTGTTATTAGGAGTATTTATTCTTATACTCTACTTTTCTCATACTTATTTTGATTTAAACAGCATCATGGATATTGTTAAGAAGAGCGGACGTTTAGCTCCTGTAATCTTTATACTTATTTATACTTTTACCCTTCTTTTAATGCTTCCAGTCCTTCCACTTACAATAATGAGTGCTCTTATTTTTGGTGGTTTTATGGGTGCATTTTACAACACAATAGCCTGTACCCTGGGACTGATTATTTCTTTTGGTATAACCAGATCTAAAATCAGCACTTCAATTTTAAAAAAAATAGAAAAAGTAAAGTTTTTTAATGTTATAAAAAAAGGTGTGAATAGAAATTTTATGAAAACAATTTTGATTACAAGGTGTGTTCCTGTTTTTTCATATGGAATACAAAATTATATATATGGACTCGTTGAAGTGAAATTTACGCCATACCTTATAATCTCTACTATTTTCACGTATATTATGAATCTTTTCTATACTACTGGTTTTAGCAAAATCTTCGAGAATAAAAAAATAGAACACTCATTGCTATTTCTCATCTTGTTTTTAAGTTTAATAAAAGGAATCAGTTACTTGTACACTGAAAAATCAAATAATTTTAAAAAGGAGGAAAATCTGTGAAAACCTTAAAAGCGATCAAGTACCTATTACTATTCAATGTTCCATTTGTTTTGAGTATCCTTACTCTATTTAGCGGCTCTCTTCTATTGGTAAGCGGAATCTACCCTGAAAATCTGATTATTTTTAACTTTTTATTTAAAATATTTCCAGAGGAAGTAATTTTTCTTTCGAAATATCTTATAAATGTAACCTCTATTTTACTTATTGTTATGTCATACGGCCTTTTCAAAAAGATGAAAAGAGCCTGGTTCTTGAATAATTTCATCCTAGTAGGAGCGATCCTCCTTCTTCTTCTAAAGGGGATCAACTACTTAGAGTGTTTTATCCTAATATTTGTACTGTCCCTTTCCCTTCTTTCAAAAGATTATTTTTATAGAAAGGGATTTCTTCTTAAAATGAATGTTTCTAAAATATGGTTACTCTACTTTTTTGTGCTTATACTAATCTCAACAATCATTGGTTTAAGTATCCATACAGATGTTCGCTACAGCAGCTCTCTTTGGTGGAATTTCAGTCACAATCATAGCGTTTTTATATTTTTACACAGTATTCTTATAGGTAGTTTAGTTATTCTGTATTACTTAGGGATATTATTTTTTAAACCATTTGAAGTTGATGGCTGTGAAGCTGATATAGATAAAGAGGAGATTAAAGAAATTCTCTCTCATTTCAACTCAAGTCGTGGATATTTTTCACTTTTAAGTGATAAAAAGTTTTTACTCACCGATAATAGAGATGGCTTCATTATGTACGGAACGACTAAAAACAACTATATTTCTTTAGGAGATCCAATCTGCCGCTGTGAGGATATACCTATTTTATTGGATAAATTCAATACCTTAGGCCGGGTGAATGATAAAAATATTGCATTCTACGAGATCGATGAATCTTATTTAAAATACTATCTTAACCTAGGTCTAAAAGTTATTAAGATAGGCGAGGAAGCTGTAATTGACCTCCCATCCTTCTCCCTTGAGGGTTCTGAAAACAAAAAACTCAGATATGTTAACAGTAAGCTGTCTAAAGAGGGATTAAAATTTGAAATTTTTTATGACTTGAAGCCTGTCTTAAATGAGCTGAAAGATATTTCAGATGAATGGTTAACTACTAAAAAAACCAGGGAAAAGGAATTTTCCCTTGGACTTTTTGATGAAGATTATTTAAAAAATTTTCCAATTGCTGTACTGTATTATAACGATGAAATCATTGCTTTCTCCAATCTTTTACCTACAAAAGATAAAAAAGAGATGTCTATAGATCTTATGAGATATTCAAATAAAGCTCCTGCAAGTACAATGGAGTTCCTGTTTATTCAAATAATCCTATGGGCTCAGGAAGAAGGATATGAAAAATTTTCTCTTGGGATGGCTCCATTATCAGGAATAGAAACGAGCATGTATGCTAACTTTTGGAATAGATATGCTGGATTTATATATGAAAATTCCGATACTTACTACAACTTTGAAGGACTTAAAAAATTTAAAAATAAGTTTTTTCCAGAATGGAATTCTAAATATATAGCTTATAGCGGAAATTTTAACCTCCTTCGACTTCTCCTTGATATTACTTCCCTTGTTTCTGGAGGAGTGCTAAAGGTTTTTAAAAAATAATTTTATAATGATTGATAAATTAATAAAGTATGACCCACCATATAGTATAGTTTTATAAAATTAATTTAGGAGGTAGATTATTATGAACAAAGAAACAAAGGCAGGTATTAGTCTCTATTTATTGGCGGTTCTCTATATTATTACAGGGATATCAGGGGTTATCTATCCAGTGGTATTTTCAGTATATTTAATCTATATTTTAGGAGCCTTCTTTTTATTAAGTGGGGTTATTAATTTTATAGATGGGATAAAAAATTTGAATAATCCAGCATATCATTGGGGGATGAGTCTGTTTTTAGGAATTATAGAGATTATTCTTTCCTTCTCAATTTTCATATCACCGATTCTTTCAGAGGTATATTTAATTGTTTATATTGGTATATTACTTTTAATCAGAGGTCTGTTTATTATCTTTAACTCATTTGGTAAAAAAGACGAACTTAAGACACCTCATATGTCGACGGCAGTTGTAAGTATACTATTTGGAATGTTATTTGTAGGAATCCCTATGTTTTCAACTGAACTAATAGTTCTTGCCATAGCTTGGTTTATAATATTTAGTGGGGTTGACCTATTTATTATAACAATGGGGATGAATAAACTGTATAAGGAGTAATGTATATCGTAGATAGTACCCCCACTCTTCAAATATATTTGAAGAAGGGGGAAGATTGTTGATTTAAGGTATTTATGACACAATAAAAAAGGCAGCAGCAGGATCTACTGTATATTACTGTATAATTTATAGAGATTATATTGAATTAATTGAATTTGAAAAATCTTATCAATATTAATATTAATATTAGGTTAACTCATAAATTCCTAAAGGAAAACCCTATTAGTTTATGTATATTACCTATGAAAACTAAATTGAGGTGATGAATATGGAATATACAGCAAATTTAAAGGTAGATCTGACAGAGGTAAAATTAATCAGGACATTGGTAGAGGTTGAGATGAGCAGTAATAAGCTTAAAATAGATTCCCTTAATATAATTGAATATAATGAGCTGCTGAAAAAGTTATTGAAAAAAATACAATTAGGAGAGATCAATATTTTGGAGGATTCATTGGAAGAATGACATTTGATAATTTTTTTATAATATAAATAGTAAAACAATCAAAAAATAAGAAAAAAGAGAGCTATGAGCTCTCTTTTTTCTTATTTATTCTTAACTCTCTCCTGAGTGTTACTATATTATATTATTAAAATTGATTTCCCAAATTTTTTATAAAAAAACATAAAAACTGAATTTTAAGTGTTCCTTTATTCATTTTTTACCATAAATTGAATTTCGGTAGAAAAAAATGAACATTAGTTATATAATGTGATTACATTTCAGGAGGTCATATGGAAAACAAAATATTTGAAATAGCTAAAATACACAAAATAACTTTAAAAGAACTAGGGTGTAAAGGGATTAGCGCTACTTATCTTACTAAAATAAAAAAAGGACATAATGCTCTTAAAGAAAAACATATCCCTTTATTGGTTGATTCTTTTAATGAAATTTTTCAGGAAAAAAATATAGATAAGGTTATTACCATAGAAGATTTATATATTACTCCCCAACAGGAACTGGATCAATTAGTCAATGAAAGCCTTATAAATAAAAGTATTTATTCCAAGGAAAAACAAGAAGAAATTGAGAATTTTGAACGGGACAAAGAAGTTCACAGCTGTAAATACCGATATATTATAGCCAAGCATAAGCAAAAGACAGGCAGGGAAGAAGAAGCTTTAAAGGGCTATTATGATCTGTTAAATAATTTTTCTTGCTCCGCTCTTTTCTACTCCGTCTTAATTGAGATTATCAGATTGGAAAAAATTGAACTTACCTATGATATATACCTGAGATATAAAAAAAAGATAGATACAGCTCCATATAAAACAAAAGCTATCTTAGTTTATAATACCGGAGTGAACCTCTTTGAAACTCAAAAATGGAAGAAGGCTATTTCGTGTTTTGAAATTGTTATTAATATGCAGGAGATTACAAAAGACTACTACCGTTCTTACAATAATCTGGGAATTTGTTATCAAAATCTAGATGAATATGAAAAAGCCATTGAATACTTTAAAAAAAGTGTAAGTGACCCGGTAAATTATCATGAGTTAGAAATTTGTTATACTAATATCATTTCCTGTGCTAAAAGAATGAAAAATGAAATGCTGATAAAGGTTACTATTAATAAACTTGAAAATATACTTAAAGAGTTAAAAAGTGAAATATTGTATCAAACTTATCGGAATATAGGATTAACTTATTTATATTTAGGAGAAAAAACGAAAGCTATAGATGCATTTGAAAAGGAAATTTCATTTCCCATAGATCTTAACCATTATCACTTTAACCCGATTAAATATTTAGATTCTATTAAACAACTTGCTTTACTTTATGGGAATCAACCATTAAAACAGCAAGAATTAATAAAAATAATTTGTAAAATACCGAAAAAAATGATTTGTTACGATTTTTTGCACATATATTAAAATTTTATATAAATAATTCTTTAGAATATGAGGCTAATCTTCTTATTCAAAAAATACCATTATAAATTTAAAGGAGGTATTCAATGGCTTTTTTTTCATATTTCAGAGGATATATGATGAAAAATTAAAAAAACATCAGGAGATAACTAATCAATTTTATGTTAGGGTCTAACATAATTAAAGTCTGAAGACTCTTAGAAACAAAATTAGAGGTATTAAAAATTAAAAAACTTATTAATAAATGAAAAAAAATAAATTACAGTATTTAATATAATATGTGATATTTTTTTAGAGATACCTAAACCCCTGTCGTTAGTCGCACAAGAAGATAAATTAATCCTAAAATCACTATGATATTGCACTTCTATTTTAAAAAAATAGGCAGTTGTAAATAATTTTGAACCTTCAGGGTGGGCAGAGATTTCTGCCACTTTTTTTATTTAACTAATTTACACCGATCTCCTACACACTGGCTCAACTCTATATTCAGTGCTTTTACCGATATATTGATCTCTATAGCAGAAAGGGACAGTGAGATCATGAGTAAGATCAGACTGACCGCAAAGGCAAATTCTGCCAAGATCATCTGCTGTAAAAATATTAAAAACATGGAAAAAACACAGAAAAACAGGGAAATAATTGCTATTAACTGCATATTTTTTATAATTTTTACCCTCAATCTTAAATTTTCTATCTGGGGCATGAGGATATCAACTCTATTTATCTCTTGAGAAGCCTGACTGTGCAGCGACCTGATAAGGTTAGCTAAGGCCAAAAATCTGCTGGTATATGCCAAAAGTAAAAGTGAGATAGTAGAAAAAATTAGTGCCGGGGTTGTAAGTGTTAACTGCATCTTGGATCGCCTCCGTTTTTTGTGGAAATATTTAAAGCTGTTGTAGAAATTTTAATTTCCAGGGCAGAAATAATGAGAGATATTAAAAAACTGATGATGGAAAATGCAAATAAAATCCATCCAGTCTGAATATATTCAAAAAAAATAGTGAATACAGACAAAGTGGCTAAAAGCAGGGAAAATACAGAAAATAATTGTATCCACTTAATATATTTTACCCGTAATCTAAAAATTTCTATCTGGGCTTTGAGATTACAATCTTTATCCGGGCGGCTATGAAAATCTCTGATTAACCTGGATAAATTTAAATATCTAATGGTATACCCATTAAAAAACATGGAAATTCCTGAAAATAACAGTGCCGGAATGACATAGTTCATAGGAAACCCTCCTTATTATTATTGATTATCCATCTATTGTTAAGTTATGATCTATTCTATCAAGATAGGTGGAAATATACAAAATATTTATTTACGGGAAATAAAAAAAGACAGATCCTTAATGGCTGTCTTTTTTTTATTGCTATTACTTGCTTAAAACCTTAGTGATTCTAGGGCTTAAAGTAGCAGCATTTTTCTTTAAAATTCTAGCAACTTCAACTGAATCTGCAGCTTTTAAAGATCTTAACATTTTAACACAAACTTTTACTTTAGTTAATTGACCGTTGATTTCAACTTTAACTGTTTGTAAGTTTGGCTTCCATATTCTCTTGTTCATGTTATGAGCATGAGAGATACTGTGTCCGAAAGTAATTCCTTTACCAGTGATTTCACATCTTTTCATTATATTGCACCTCCTATTTATTAAAACATCGGCTTAAATTTTAGCATAAAGAAAGTAAAAAAGCAAGGGTTTTTCTACAATAAAGATATAGTTTCCTGTAAAAAAAAAAACTCTTATGATATAATAGAATGTATAAATTATAGATAAAAGTCGAATAATAAAGAGGTCGTAAAATGAATGAGCACAGTTTAAGCGTATTGGAGTTTGATAAAGTAAAAGAAAACATAAGTGAGTATGCTATTTTGGATGAAACTAAGGGGAAAATATTAGAGATTATCCCAATGAAAGATATAAATAGTATAAAGAAAGAATTAGAAAATGTACAAGACTTTATGGATATGCTGAAGTATGACGGCGGGATAGAACTGTCGGAGATAAAGAATATAGTGATGTATTTAAAGAAAACCAGCCTGATAGGAACTTATTTAGATGTAGAGGATCTGTATCATATTGCCAGAAACTTAAGGGTATTCAGAGTGATAAAAACTAAATTTCAGGAATTAGAGGGGAAATACAGAGGTCTGCATATGAGGTTTAAGGATATACCTACATATAAAGGAATAGAGGAATTGATTGAGGCAGTTATAGACAACCAGAAAGAGATAAAAGATACAGCCTCCCTTGACCTGAGAGATATCAGATATAGTAAAAAATTAATTCAAAATAATATCAAAAGAAAATTTGATGATCTTATTTCAAATCCTGCATATGCCAAGGCTATCCAGGAAAAGATAGTGACAGTAAGGGACGGCAGAAGTGTAATACCTGTAAAAACAGATTTTAAAGGGCAGATTAAGGGAATAGAGCACGACAGGTCATCTAGCGGACAGACAGTATTTATAGAGCCTATAAGTGTGGTTTCGTTGAATAACAAGATGAGAGAATTAGAGGTAAGGGAGAGAGAGGAGATCAGAAAGATCCTTCTGAGACTTACCGATAATCTGAGAAATAATCTAGTGGGGTTAATGGAAGTAGGAGAAGCTCTTTTAGATTTAGATTATTTAAATGCTAAGTGCAGCTATGGGCTGGAGAATAAATGCATAATCCCCAGATTAAATCAGAGGGAATATATTTCCATCGTAGAAGGAAGACATCCCTTGATCAATCCCAGAGAAGTTGTACCTTTAACTTTTGAATTGGGAAAAAATTATAACAGTCTGTTGATTACCGGGCCGAATACCGGAGGTAAAACAGTAGCTTTAAAAACAGCAGGACTGCTGACGGTTATGACATTATCCGGAATACCAATTACAGCCAGTGATAAAACAGATATTGGATACTTTAGTGGTGTCTATGCTGACATAGGTGATGAACAGAGTATTGAACAGAACCTGTCATCTTTTTCAGCACATCTAAAAAATATTCAAACTATCCTGATAGGAGTAACCAAGGCAAGTTTAGTATTGTTAGATGAGTTAGGTTCAGGAACAGACCCCATAGAGGGATCGGCATTTGCCATGGCAGTGATAGACTATCTCAAGGAAAAAAAGTGCAAATCTATGATATCTACCCATTATAGTGAGGTAAAGGCTCATGGGTACAATGAGGATGGGATAGAAACTGCATCTATGGAATTTGATTCTGAAACACTGTCTCCTACATATAGATTGCTCATGGGAATTCCAGGGGAAAGTAACGCTCTTACCATTGCCAAAAGACTGGGAATACTCCCTGAAGTAATTGAAAGAGCAAAAAGTTATATCAGTGATGAGGATAAAAAAGTAGAGGGAATGATAACCAACATAAAGGAACAATCGGATGAATTGGAAAAATCCAATGAAGAGGTAAAAAAATTAAAGTTAGAAGCTGAAAAGCTAAAGGATAGTTATGCTGAAAAAGTAAGAACACTGGAAAAAGAAAAAGAAGAAATATTGGAAAAGGCATATAAAGAATCGGAAGAGATGATGAAGAATATGCAGGCCAAGGCCAAAGCTCTGGTTGATAAAATTCAGAGGGAAGATAACAAAAAAGATGAGGTAAAGGATGTTCAAAAAAGTTTGAATATGCTTAGAAATTCCATGGTAGAAGAAAAAAAGAGAAAATTAATGATGAAACCAAAGGTTGCCAGAAAGATATCTTATGGGGTAGGAGACAAGGTCTTTGTAAAGAGTTTAAAACAGCATGCAATTATCCTGCGTTTATTTATGAACAAGGATCAGGCTCAGGTACAGGCAGGAATCCTAAAGATGGTAGTATCATTGGAAGATATAGGTATAATGAAGGAAGAGAAGAAAAAAACATACACTAAGATCCACAGTCATAAAGGAAGCAGCACTACCTACAAGATCGATCTGAGGGGCCAGATGGTAGATGAGGCGATCAATGAATTGGAAAACTATATGGATAGAGCTACATTGAACGGATATACTGATATTCAGGTAGTTCACGGAAAAGGAACCGGGCAGCTGAGAAAGGGGATCCAGGAATACCTTAAAACATGCAGATATGTAGCTAGTTTTAGAGATGCAAATATGAATGAAGGTGGATTGGGATGCACAGTAGTAACGCTGAAATAGATTATTATTATATAGTAGCAGCAGCAGGAGTCGGGAAGAGGATGGAGCTCGACTACCCCAAGCAATTTTTAGAGGTAGAGGGGAAACCAATATTTATAAAGACTCTGGAAGTGATTGAAAAAAATAACAGGGTGACAGGAATTGTAGTTGTTACCAATAAAGAGTATATCTCTGAAGTGAAAAAGATGTGTAGAACCTTTGAAATAACCAAGGTGATAGACGTGGTCAGCGGCGGAAAGGAAAGGCAGGATTCGATCTATAATGCATTAAAGCAGATTCCAAAAGAAAGTATAATTGGAGTTCAGGATGGGGTAAGACCCTTTATAGAGGATAGATATATAGAGGAGTCTTATGCTAAACTGATGAAGGAAACTGATTTGGATGGGGTAGTTGTAGGAGTACCTATAAAAGATACTATAAAGGTAGTAAATTCAAAAGGGGAGATAGTAGAGACTCCTAAAAGAGACCAGTTATTCGCGGCCCAGACTCCTCAGGTATTTAGAGGGGAAATTCTGCACAGAAGTTATAAAACGGCCAGGAAACAAAAGTTTTTGGGGACAGACGATTCCTCCCTGGTGGAAAAAGCGGGGGGACGTGTAGGAGTTCTGGCGGGAAGTTATGAAAATATAAAGATAACTACACCGGAAGATCTACTTGTTTTTTCTAAAGAAAAAATAAAGAGATAACAAAAATCTTTTACCGCCAATGAATACTAATCTGCATGATGTAGATTGGCGGCAGTTTTAAATCTGTGAAAATCATAGCTGTTATCAGACTTAATCTGTGTGGAAGAAAAGCAGCGAAAATAAAAGGAGTGGAGTATGAAATTAGCAGTAGCACAAATAAATCCAACACTTGGGAATGTAGAAAAAAATAAGATAAAGATGATATCATATATAGAAAGTGCTATAAAAAAAGGAGTGGAACTGGTAGTTTTTCCAGAACTGTCTCTGACTGGATACCTTTTGGAGGAATTGACCTTTGATGTGGCAGGAATCCCGGTAGAATTTTATGAGCTGAGTAAAAAAATAAGTATTTTATTTGGTGGGGTTGAGGAAAGCAGGGATTATTATTACTATAACTCTGCCTTCTATTTAGAGGATGGAAAATTGCAGCATACCCATAGAAAGGTCTATCTGCCTACCTATGGTCTTTTTGATGAGGGAAGATATTTAAAATCCGGGAATGAAATAAAGGCATTTGATACTAAATTCGGCAGGTTCGGTATCTTGATATGTGAAGATGCCTGGCATCTTTCAAACCCTTATGTGTTAAGTATGGATGGAGCCGACTATGTATTTACCCTGGTAAACAGCCCCTCAAGGGGAGCTCAGGGGGCGAAATTATCTCCTAACCAGACTTGGGATGAGATGATGAAGACTTATTCTAAATTACTCACAAGTTTTTATATCTTTGCCCACAGGGTAGGGTATGAAGATGGGGTAAACTTTTTTGGCGGATCCAGGGTATATTCTCCCAATGGGGATATTTTAGGTGAAGCTAAAACCTTTGAAGAGGAAATGATAGTGGTGGATTTAGATAAGAGAGATTTGAGAAGAGCCAGGATAAATAACCCTGTCATGAGAGATGAAAAACCAGAATTAGTTATGAGAAGTTTAAAGAAGATAATTGGATAAACAATAATAATTTCAACGGGAAATTATTCATTGAGGAAGGGGCGATTCATGAATTGCCGTACTTATAAGTTATTGGGTTTTTCAAAACACATGGGAGGGCTATATTATGAATAAAATTTTAAAGAATATAACAGGAGCAATAGTTTTATTAGTAATACTGATAGTTTTTTATCTGTTAACTTTTCAACTGTCCCACGAGAGGCTGGTAGTAAAGGAAAGTAAGGCCGTGATATCTATTGGAGATCTGAACAGTAAGAAAGTAAATGCTTACTATGAGCTCTATGAAAAAACTACACAAACGGATCTTGAAGAGTCTAAAAAGTGGACGAAACACATAAAAGGATTAGACCTTATCTATTACAATGATTCTAATGCTGAAAATCAAAAAGAAGATAAGGAAATAATAGCTATAAACCTGGGATGGCGATACCCTGCTGCTAAATTTAAACAAGGGGAATATTTCGATGATCTGGGAAAAAACTATTTTTCCCTGAAAGAGGTTTACCAAAAACAGCTGGAAGAAAACTATGATGTGGATAAAAAAATCTATATGACCAATTATAAAGGGTATTATTTTATATCGGATGATGTGATGAAACTATCTGATTATATGGGGTTACTTGTAAAAAAAGAAATAAACAAAAACATATCTTCTAAGATGAAAGGTGATACTTTAGGAGAAGCTGTAATAGACCTGGAAGGATTAGCTCAGGGTATGGATGCCGTAAAGATAAACGTAGATTATGAAAAGAATGAACTCTCTATAAATAGTTATCTATATGGTGATTTGGAATTTTCAAAATATCTCAATGGGATAGAACAAAAAGATAGAAAATTTCATAACTATATGGGCAAAGACAAGATCTATATTACTAATACGGATTTTAAAGGTCTGACTACATTTATCAGGGGTAATATAAACCCGGAAATAAACTCAATGTTATCCATGGTAAAGATGTTTACAGGAAAAGATTTTGAAGAGTATATGGATAAAGTGGATGGAGAAATTGTCTATGACTATGTGAAAAATCAAATGATCCTACCTGTAAAAGAGACAAAAGATTTTAAGAAACTTATAGAGATCTTTGCGAAAAAAGATGGAGATAAATATATCTTAGGCAATGGGACGACCATAGAGATAAAAGATAATGTTATCTACTATAACGGAATCATGTCGGAAGGGTCAACAACTCCCAAAGAGGATGAATTTATAAATATATCTTTAAATTTAGGGTTATACAATCCGGTACTAAAAGATATATATATGGATATGGGAGGAAAAATAGAAAAAAATAAGATAAACATAAGAGCAGCCATAACGGATGAAGAGCTGCTTGAGATATATAATAGGATGGAGGGGGAAAAAAATGATTAAGATACACAATACACTTACTAAAAAATTAGAAGAATTTGTTCCTATAGAACCTGGTAAGGTGAAGATGTATGTTTGCGGGCCGACAGTATACAACTATATCCATATAGGAAATGCAAGACCTGCCATCTTCTTCGATACAGTAAGAAGATACTTTGAATATAGAGATTATAAAGTTACATACGTACAAAACTTTACCGATGTAGATGATAAGATGATAGAAAGAGCCAATGCTGAAGGGGTAACGGTGAAGGATATAGCTGACAAATATATCGCTGCTTATCTGGAAGATACAAAAAAAGTCAACTTAAAAGAAGAGGGTATGATAAGACCTAAGGCTACCGACCATATCAAAGAGATGATAAAATCTATCAAAATCTTGGAGAGTAAAGGGTATGCCTATGAATCTAATGGGGATGTATACTTTGACGTGGAAAAGTATAAAGAAAATTATGGTGAGTTATCAGGGCAAAAGATTGAAGATTTAAAAGCTGGAGCCAGGGTAGAAATTACCGATATAAAAAAATCATCTGTGGATTTTGCCCTCTGGAAAGCAGCAAAAGAAGGGGAGCTTTCTTGGGGATCGCCTTGGGGTAAGGGTAGACCGGGATGGCACATTGAGTGCAGTGCTATGAGTGAAAAATATTTAGGGGCATCATTTGATATTCATGGGGGGGGGCAGGATCTTATATTCCCCCATCATGAAAATGAGATAGCCCAATCAAAGTGTTCTTATGGCGGAGACTATGCCAGATACTGGATCCACAACGGTTATATCAATATCAAAGGGGAAAAAATGTCTAAATCTAAGGGGAATTTCTTCCTTCTCCGTGAAATATTGGAGGAGTATGAGGGGAAGGTAGTGAGGTTCTTCATGCTTTCGTCTCACTATAGAAAACCTGTTGATTTTTCCGATAAAGAACTAGATATGGCTAAGAGTGCCATAAACAGGATTGAAAATAGTATGCTGGCTATGCTGGAAAAACTGGATACTGAAACTTCAGCTGAAGGCAGTGACGGGCTAGAATTAAAGGCTGTGCTGGAGAGTTCTGAACAGAGGTTTGTAGAAGCTATGGATGAGGATTTTAATACCGCACAAGCTATAGGGGTATTATTTGAGCTTATAAAAGAAGCCAATAAATTTATGGAACAAAAACTAAGTGATGACGGAAAAGCAGTGCTGAAAAATGTTTTTGATTTCTTAAAGACTACCCTGGTAGATGTATTGGGAGTGGAAATCGTGGCGGAAAAACAGATCAAAGACCTCACTGCAGAATTGATTGAACTTCTAAAAGAAGTAGGGATAGAAAATTCATTAGGAGACAGTGCAGGAAACTTAACTGTGGAATTGATAGAATTTTTAATAGAGAAGAGAAAAGCTGCTAAAAAAGACAGGAACTTTGCATTATCCGATGAAATCAGGGATAAGATGGCTGAAATTGGTGTAAAAATAAAGGACGGAAGGGAAAAAACTACATGGAAAATATAAGGGTAAAAGAATTAAACGGATTGGCGCTGGCATATTTGGGAGATGCCGTCTGGGAGTTGAGGCTTCGGGAAAAATTTATAGCAAGAAATCTTAAGGTAAAGGATTTGAATAAATTGGTCAAGGCTCATGTGAGTGCTGTGGCACAGAGTAAGATATATTTAAGTGTGGTAGATGAGCTGGAAGATGAATACAGAGCTTGTGCCAAAAGAGCCAGAAATTCCAAAATTTCAACTTTTCCAAAATCGTGTACTATGAAGGAATATAAAAATGCAACAGCATTTGAGGCCTTGATTGCCATGTGTTATATAAATAAGAGGGAAGACATAATAGAGGAAATTATAGAAAATTATGTATTTGAAAAGAAAAATGATGAGAAATAAAAAAATAATGGTGCAGAAAAACCGGATAAAGCCTAAAGAAACTGAGATAGAAGAAAAAAAAGAGGGGGAAGCTCAAAGAGCCCCTATACAGGCAGAAGAAAATGATATTAAAAAAGGAGATGAGAAAAAGAAGATGAAGAAAAAAAGTAAATTTAAATTTAATATTAGTTTTCCAGGCTTTAAATTTCAAAAAAGTATAGGGATAGATCTTGGAACAGCCAATACATTGGTATATGACAAACAAAAAGAAAAAATTGTTTTGAATGAACCATCTGTAGTAGCTGTAGACAGGGAAACAAAAAAAGTCTTGGCAGTAGGGAAAGAAGCAAAGGATATGCTGGGGAAAACACCTGATCATATAATGGCTGTAAGACCACTCCGTGAGGGTGTTATAGCGGATTACGATATTACAGAAGCAATGATAAAGTATTTTATAAAAAAAGTCTTCGGAAAGTTTAACATGATCTTGCCGGAGGTAATGATCTGTGTCCCTATCGAAGTAACCGGGGTAGAAAAAAGAGCGGTATTAGAAGCTGCAATTTCAGCAGGAGCGAAGAGAGCTTACTTAATAGAGGAGGCCAGAGCAGCGGCATTGGGAGCGGGGATAGATATCTCGGCACCTGAGGGAAATATGATAGTGGATATTGGCGGAGGATCTACAGATATAGCTGTAATTTCCCTGGGTGGAACTATTGTAAGTAAATCTATCAGGATTGCGGGAAATAATTTTGATGAAGATATTATTAAATATATAAAGAGAAGACACAATCTGTTGATTGGGGAAAAAACTGCCGAAGAGATCAAGATCAAGATAGGTACGGCAATTCCTTTAGAAGAAGACGAAACAATGATAATTAAAGGAAGAGACCTTATGACTGGATTACCGAAGCCGTTGGAGATAAGTTCTAGTGAAGTACTGGATGCCATAAAAGATTCCCTGGATGCTATAGTAACCAGTGTTAAGCAGGTTTTAGAAAAAACACCACCGGAATTATCAGCTGATATAGTAGACAAGGGGATAGTTATGGCAGGCGGGGGATCAATGATTAGAAACTTCCCGGAATTACTGGCTAAAAATACCCTTTTAAATGTGGTTTTAGCTGAAAATGCCCTAGAATCAGTGGTACTGGGTGCTGGATTAGCCCTTGATAAATTGGACGTTCTTAGAAAAATAGAAAAGGCTGAAAGATAATGTTTGATACTTTGATTTTTGGAGATGAAGTTAAGCTGTTTCTAAAAAATGAATTGAGACAAAATAAGGAAGCAGGAACCTACCTTTTCTATGGGGATAAAGGGATAGACCTGTTGGGGTTGGCAACAGCATTTACCATGGCTATGAATTGCCCGGAATTAGAAAATGATTATTGCGGTGTCTGTGAAGTGTGTAAAAAGATAAAGCACGGAAACTATGCTGACTTAGAGATCGTAGGCCTCCTGCAGGGAGAGAGCAAGGTCGGAATAGATAAGATAAAAAACACCATATATAAGGCCTCCAGTTCCAGTTATGAAGGAAGAAAAAAAGTGTTTATTATAAAGGATATTGAGAGTATGAATAAATATTCTGCAAATGCTCTCCTAAAAATAATGGAAGAACCTCCTAAGGGGACGTTTTTCATCCTTGTATCCAATACTTTAAATATTTTACCGACCATCTTATCCAGATCTATTGTGGTAAAGGTCGATAAACCCTCTGCTGAGGATCTGGGGATCACAGAAAAAGTATATAATTTTTTTATGGGAAATATGGGTGAGATATTGGAATGGAAGGAGGAAAGGTTTGATCTCAATGAGATCAGGTCTTACTCCAACCTAGGTGAATATCTGAATCTATATCTTGCAGAAAAAAAATTAAAATATAAGATCGATCTATTAAAGGGGATAGATGACTATATATATAATGCAGAGAGGATAAAAAGATCAGAAAAACTTTCTATAGTTTTTGATCTGTTATTCATTTTACAGGATGATAAACTGGTGGAAAATAAGTCTCATGAGAGAAAAGTAATCGAAGAATTGATGCATATATTCATCGTAAGGTTAAAAACTCCTAAATATACAGAAAAATTGATAGAATTAAAACAAGGGCTGAGGCATAACGTTAATACCCAGGCAGCATTAACTTTATTTTTTCTGAATTTTTAGGTTAAAAAAGGGGAGAGATATACAATGGAGAAAAAAAATAGGTTGACCGAGTATATAGTTTATCAATATTTTTTGCTATTATCTTTGATAACTATAAACAAATTATTATTTATATATGTTAACATTCCTCTAAAAGACAGAGGAGATTTTATAGATTATATAGGCAGCTTTAGATACGGATTGATATTTGACAGTGCCCTAAGTTCTTATATTATTTTGGGGTCATTAATTTTTTATATGGTGTATAAAGTTTTATCGATAATAAGATTGGAAATAATTGGCAGGTATTTAAACTATATATATTGTTTTACAATGGGGTTTGTTTTTTTTACCATAATGATATTGGATATCTGGTATTACAACACATTTACCCATCATGCTGATATCACAGTTTTTGGATATACAGGCCATATGGGTGAAATATGGACGACGTTTTGGGTGGAATATCCTGTTATAAGAATCATTCTATGGCTTATATTGACGGTTATAACTTACACTACCTGTTCAATAATCAATTTTAGTAAGGTGATGGATAGAAATCCGAAATTTAATATTTTAGAGATAATAAAATCCTCAATGATTATTATTGTGGCTGTACCGATTTTTGTGATAAGTGCCAGAGGCGGGATAACCGGGGCTACCCTTACGTGGGGGAGGGCTGAATTTTCTCAGAATTATTTTGCCAACCAAACAGCACTTAATGGAGTATTTGCATTATTCCAGTCGGTGGATGTGAACAGAAACATGAAATCCAGCGATGCCAATTCAATAAAAAATAAGTTTACTCCTGAAGAGTTGAAAAGTAATATCAGAAACTACGTGACTCAGCCGCAGGATACCTACCTTCCTGGAAAAAATATATTGAGAAGGACAACGGATACAGGGAGACCTGTAATAAAGCCTAATGTAGTATTGATTCTTATGGAGAGTTTTATGGGATCAAATGTGGGTGCTTTGGGATATGAACCTGACCTGACACCTAACTATAACAGGCTTGCCAAAGAAGGGATAATATTTAAAAATGTATACTCTACAGGAAAGAGATCCAATAGAGGTGTAGTTAGTGCAATAACCGGATACCCATCCAGTTATGGACAAGCCTTGATAAAAAAATCTATAGCAGGGAGGAGAACTTTTTACTCTATCCCCGATATATTAAAAAATCGTGGATACACCACTCATTTCTATTATGGGGGAGATATTGAATTTGATAATATGAAGGCTTTCTTAGTAAGAAACGGTATAGATACGATATTTGATATGGATGATTTTCCTAAAAAAGACAGAACGATAGCCTGGGGAGTTCCAGATGATAAAATGTTTGCACGGATGACCAAAGACATGGGGGAGATTAAGGAGCCCTTCTTTGCAGAAGCGTTCACTTTGAGCAATCACTCGCCATATGATGTACCTAAAGAATTCCAGACTCACAGCAAAAAAGAATATCCCAGAATGTATAATAAATATAATGGTACAGCTTTTGCCGATTATACAATAGGTAAATTTACAGATTCGGTGAAAGATAAAAAATGGGCTCAAAATACGATATTCGTGTTTGTAGCTGATCATGGAGCTAATAGAAGTATACCTATAGAGATAGATTGGAAAAAATTTACGAATCCACTTTTAATATGGAGTCCAAATAAAAACTTGGTTAAACCACAGGCAATAGATACTTTAGGTTCTCAAATAGACCTGCTGCCGACTCTGATGCATATCTTAGGAGGAAAGTATGAGCATGCTACATGGGGAAAAAATTTATTTTTAAAAGATAATGAAGAAGAGTTTGCCTATGTAGTTGATACTCAATATATAGGGGTTATAGATAAAAATTATATCTATATAGAAGATATAATCGGGAAAAAAGATAAACTTGTAAGGAAGGAAGATAATAAAAAAGTTGAAAATATAGACTTGGCAAATTATAGAGAAAAAGCCAGAACATTTTTGGAGTTATCGATAGAACAAGAAAAAGAAGGAACTTTTGGAAAAGAGAATTAATAAATTTAACTAACTAATCAAAAGGAGAGCGGTCCCTGCTCTCCTTTTAATTAGCTTGTTTTAGGAATACCTTCATTAAATATAAAAATATTATTATAATGGGTTGATACTCATACTGGGTTTAATTTTATTGGGTTTGAAGTCGGGTGCCGAGGCGATGAAGTTCGTAGAAATAAAAACATACAATAAAAAAACAAAAAAATCCTTGACGAAAAGTTGTAAACGCGGTATACTTCTTCTTGTGCATCAGAGAAGTATCTTTGAAGCAGACAACAGGACATTAGCAATTAAATAGAGAAAGAAAGTGTAAATTAAAAACTCAATTGTCGTTTGAAACTTGTTTCAAACAATCGATTAAGGTGTACAGTGGAATGAACCACTATAAAAATAATTATCTTTTAATAGATAGCTAAACTTCATTTATGAAGTTAGGATATAAATTTGAATGTAGAGTTTGATCCTGGCTCAGGAT
>NZ_QUAJ01000023.1 GCF_003391055.1 Psychrilyobacter piezotolerans | reverse complement strand
AAAAATTCATCTGCAGTTAACTTTTAAAAAATTTAAAATCTTAGCACCTTTTTTTGTAATGCCATTTTTTTTAAACTTGACTTTAAAAAAAATCAATTATTTTTACTTGACTTCATATAGTTAGTCTATCTTCCTGATCTAAAAACCAGAGGTCATCACTCCACAGTTTTGAAGGCCCTACCTTATACTCATCTTCTGAAAACATACATTTTTTAAAGTATTCAAGGGTGTAATCAATTCCTTTTTTCATCCCAAAAGTGGAATAGTGGGGCCCGGAATATGTAACCAGGCCGGTTTTATTGTAGATGGCATTTGAAAGAGCTGTTATATCCGAATAACCGCAGAATATCTTAGGGTTATTTTTTATCAGATCATAGTCTATATATTTCAACAGCTGGTTTGAATTATGTCCTCCTATCACAGTTAAAATACACTTGACATTTTTATCGGCAAAAGCCTCATGCAGGTCTGCTATCCTCTCCTCTATGGAAGAAGACATAAAATCATCGCTTACCTCACAGTTTTTGGAAAATGTTACCTTTAATCCCATTTCAGCAAGACATCTATCTGCATAATCTCTGGTTTCCTCACCTATCATCTTTAAGCTTCTCGACGGTGCAATTATTCTGATCTCATCATTAAATTTTAATTTTTCCGGTATCCTCATCTAAATCTCTCCTTTTTTTATATAATTTATCCGCTTTTAAATTTTCATCCGATTCCCTGAGATATCGAAAGAACAGCAGAGCTGAACCTATGAATATTATTACCCCTGCCAAAAATGAAATGATATTGGAAGAATATCCCATATATTCTTTCGCTCCCTCCATAATCATGGCAAATATATTGTTGGTCATATGTACAGCAATACATAGGATCAAAGAGTTGGTTTTATAATAAATCATTCCTAAAATCAATCCTATTACTATCGCATTAACAGATTGTACAACATTAAAATGCGATATCCCAAAAATTAATGCAGAAATGATTATAGCTTTCTTGGGATTATATCTATTCAATAAACCTGCTAAAATAATTCCCCTCATAAATATTTCTTCATAAATAGGAGCTATTACTGCAATAGAAAAAATTGCAGAATAGGGATGAAGCTCCATGTCTTTAAACACTTCTTCTAAAAATTCAGGGAGTGGAATCTTGTCTGTTATTACTCCGATAGAACTCTGATACCAAAAATAATATCCTATCATCAGTAAAATAACAGACAACAATAATTTATAGTTTAATTTCCCCAGGTAGTTTATCCTAAAATTATTATCACTGATTTTTTTTGCTTTTTTAACAACTAATATTACTATTATTATTCTTAAAATTATATTCCCTAATATCCCTATTATCTCTTTGGTATTCTCCATGTTCCCAAAAGAAATACTGTCGTATATCTCAGAAAATGGCCCCCATATAAGGGCCGATATTATCAGTTCATATAATATTATAGTCCACACAGCTCCTAAAACAGATAATTCAAATTTACTTTCCCTTGCTTGACTTTCCATATTACACCCTCTTTTTTTATAAAATTTCATTTAAAATAATGACCATTTTTTATTTTCTTTTGATTCGAGCATTGTAAACTTTGTTTCAGCATCCGATTCCCTGAGATATCGAAAGAACAGCAGAGCTGAACCTATGAATATTATTACCCCTGCCGAAAACGAAATTATATTGGGAGAATATCCCATATATTCTGTTGCTCCCCCCATAATCGCGGCAAAAATATTGTTGGTCATGTGTAGAGCAATGCACAGGATCAAAGAGTTGGTTTTATAATAGATTATCCCTAAAACCAGTCCTATCAGTGTTGCATTGACAGATTGTACAATATTAAAATGATATATCCCGAAGATCAAGGAAGAGATAATTATAGCTTTCCTGGGGCTGTACCTGTTCAATAAGCCTGCTAAAATAATCCCCCTCATTAAAAATTCTTCGAAAATAGGAGCTGTTATCACCAGAGAAAAAAATGCAGAATAGGGATGCAGTTCCATCTCTTTTTCTGCTTCTTCTAAAAATTCAGGAAGCGGAATCTTGTCTGTGATTACCCCGATGGAACTCTGATACCAAAAATAATATCCTATGATCAGTAAAATAACAGACAACAGTAATTTATAGTTAAACTTTCCCAGGTATTTTATCCTAAAATTATTGTCACTCATTTTTTTGGCTTTTTTCACAGCTAATATTATTATTATTATGTCTAAAATAGATTCTCCCACTAAACCCATGACTGCTTGAATATTTTGAAGATTTTCAAAAGAGTTTTCACGATAAACAGCCCCAATCATAAGACTAAAAGGAGCCCATAATAACCCTATGATAACCACAACTATAAAAGTATAAAATATTGCAGTCCATACAGCTCCTAAAACAGATAATTCAAATTTACTTTCCCTAACCTGATTTTCCATGTTGCACCTCTTTTTATAAAATTTTATATACTATCTTAAATCCCTGATAATTTATCTTCTTCCTGCCCTTATAATTAAAAAATTAGGCTTATGAAAATCCTGTACCATCTTTGGAATAAGCTTTATATCCTCTTTGCTGGGTAAGGGCTCCAAAACTTTCTCTATTTGAAATCCGCATTCATTCACTGTATTTATGATCTCTGAAAAGGTCCTGTGATATTTGACAACACCGTCGATAAACCATGTCACTTCCCTTTTCCCGCTCTTCATATAATTAGCTAAATTATAGTGGATTCTCATTCCACTCTCATCCCTTGTCCATCTCTGCCCCTTTTCATGTGCTGTAGTCAGGGGATGTTCCTGGGAATATATAAATAACCCATCGGTGTCTAGCAGTGTATTTATATCCGTCAATAATTTTTTAAAATCCTCCATATAATGGAGTGCCAGGGAACTATATATGAGATCAAATTTCCCCGTTAAATTATCTATATCATCCATACTCTTTTCTAAATATTCAATATTTTCATGGGAGTTTTCTTCCCTGGCAACTTCCAGCATTTTTCTGGAGATATCAATACCTACAACCTTTTTTGCTCCCTTTTCTATAAAGTAACTGCAACTTTCCCCATAACCGCAGCCCAGGTCCAAGACTCTTTTTCCTTTTAGATCCGGCAGTAAACTTTTTATTGCAGGTTGTTCCTGTAACTTATTATAATTATTTTCCTGTTCTCTGATTCCCTTATAACCCTCAAAGAATATTTCATTGTCATAAACATTTTGATTCTTTCCCATTGTTTTCAACCCCTATTTTTTATTTCTATTAAAATATTATCCCCATGAGAATATCCGCTTCAAATTCACCCTTTGAATTTTTAATCCTCTGCCTCATCTTTCCCTCTATCTCAAATCCCAGGCTTTCATAAAATTTTAATGCTTTTTTATTGCTCTCCCTGGCGATGAGTTCCATCCTTGAAACACCTTCTATTTTTTTACCTTCCTCAATTAATTTCAAGAATATTTTTTTACCAATTCCTTCCCCACAAAAATCAGGAGATACCACTATGGTTATATTTGACAACACATGGTCAAAAACTCTAATCCCGATTTTATATCCATGGATCTCTCCTACTATATCCCCGTCTTTTTCAGCCACTATAAAAACCCCGTCATCCAATGCGTTTTTTACAAATCCTTCCACATACTCCTCGGTAACTTCATCTTCAAACCTGGCTATCCCACCTTCTGTTTGGGAGACTTTTTTATATAATCTATATACCTTATCTACATCATCTATTCTGCCCTTTCTGATATTCATATCTTTCCTCCATTAAATTATACTTTCTTTCACTTCCATCTGATTTATCTCTAGACCTCATTTATGTCTACCTTTTTATTTCTAAATCTTAACTTTCCCTAGGAGTTCCCGATCCGCTGAAATAATATATTTTCATAATTCCTCCCGATTTTTATATAATTTTTACCATCCTAAATTTTCACCCAATTCCCTGAGATATCGAAAGAACAACATGGCTGAACCTATGAATATTATTACCCCTGCCAAAAATGAAATGATATTGGGAGAATATCCCATATATTCTTTCGCTACCCCCATAATCATGGCAAATATATTGTTGGTCATATGTACAGCAATACATAGGATCAAAGAGTTGGTTTTATAATAAATCATTCCTAAAATCAATCCTATGAGTGTGGCATTGACAGATTGTACAATATTAAAATGCGATATTCCAAAAATTAATGCAGAAATAATTATAGCTTTTTTGGGACTGTATCTATTTAATAAACCTGCTAAAATAATTCCCCTCATAAATATTTCTTCATAAATAGGAGCTATTATCGCAATAGAAAAAATTGCAGGATAGGGATGAAGCTCCATGTCTTTAAACACTTCTTCTAAAAATTCAGGGAGTGGAATCTTATTTGTCACTACTCCGATAGAACTCTGATACCAAAAATAATATCCTATCATGAGTAAAATAACAGACAACAATAATTTATAGTTTAATTTTCCCAGGTAGCTTATCCTAAAGTTGTTATCACTGATTTTTTTTGCTTTTTTCACAGCTACTACTATTAGTATGATCTTGAAAATAGGTTCGCTCAATAAATTTGCAATTTCTTTTAACTTTTCAAAACTTACAGGGGTAAACTCCCCAATTATAAGACCTATAGGAAACAAGAAAATTAATAAACCCGCAAAAATTATAAAAACATAAAATATTGTACTTCCCATGATTCCTAAAGCTCCTAAAACAGATAATTCAAATTTACTTTCCCTTGCCTGATTCTCCATATTACACCCTCTTTTTTTATTTATAGTATTTTTCCCATATAATATTCATCTATGAATTTTCCATCCAGTAAGATACTGTGTTCCTTGACTCCCTCTATTTTAAATCCCATCTTCCTGTATAAATTAACAGCCTTTTTATTGTGGGTCATTACAGTCAGTTCAAGTCTTTTGATATTATTTTTTCCAGCCCATATTTCAAGTTCTTCAAAAAGCTGCCTTCCTATCCCCTTGCCGCGATGACCACCTAGGATACCGATGACTATATAAACAGTGTGTTTTATCCTGTTGGCACTGCCCCTCTCCCCGGTTAAAAATCCGACTAATTTATTCTCCTCCTCTACAACATACATAAATGAATTTTCGAGATTATTTTTAATTATTGATCTGGTTATATACAGATCATTTTTTCTTTCTCCCGGTTCCAGCATCATGAACTTGGTTTCATTATCCAATTCCATCATTAAATTTAAAAATAATTCCACATCTTTTTCTTCTATTTGTCTGATATTCATGTTTTTCCCCTTTATTTATTTTTTTAAACATTATTTTTTAATAAAATTCATTACTTAAAAGTTTCCTGTTACTTTCTCTTGAAAAAAAGTAACCAAAGTTCAAGACTTATTAAAAATTTCTATTCCATATTTGAAAAAATCAGAAAAAATCGAATCGATGCTAGACATTGATGTAAGTCGTCGAATATTTTCCTAATTTTTTCTTCATATTTCATTTACAAAATTTTTAAAATGTCGATTTGAAACTATTTATTTTTTATTTTTTACTTCTACATTTATTATAGTGGTAAAATTGCCTTCCTCCATTTCAATAATCTCTTCAGTGAATTCTATTAACTCTGCATACTTTAAAATCTCTAACCTTTTCCTAATCTTTTTAATGTCATCGCCACTAAACTCTTCACAATTAGAGACTATATCTTTGGCTACACTTTTACAACCAAACATAAAAGAAGTCCAATCACGATAGCTTTCTATTTTTTTCAATAAATTTTGATTAAATTCAGCTTCTAATATTAATTGTTTAAGTTCTTTATTTTTTATTTTCTCTTCAAATTCCTTTATATCTACTACTTTTTCTCCTGGAAGACACCCCCACCGATAACGTTCATCATAGTTTTTAGAGTATTTAATAAATAACTCATTAACTGTTCCAAACTCCTCGTCTCCTAATTTGTATTCAAAATGTGTTAATTTATTTCTAAGCTTGTGCAATTCCCCTAACTTATTTTGAAAACGTTTATTAAATTCCCCTTTCGTATCTAAAGATTCAAGTCTCTCTATAGAATCTGTAAAACTAACTGTATTTGGTAGTGTTGCTTTAGAGTCTTTCATATACTCAACTAATTCTTTTTTATCTTTAAAAAATTTTTTTTGTTTTAAAACAAATTTATCATAATTTGGATATTGAAAAAGTGTATATACATCATTTTCTAATAATCTATATTTAAAATATAATTCATATGAATTGTGAAGATTTATTACATAATTCCTAAAATTTTGATATGTCACTTCACCGTCAATCATTTTTTCCAATGCTTTTTCAGCCATTTGAAAAGTTTCATCTGCATTCTCTTTCAACGTTTTATCAAACATTTTAAACCTCCTTTAATCCAACACTCCAACTTTAGGTTTCTCCCTAGTGAGGGATTCACATTTAAAATTAAATTCTTCTGTATTTAATTTTAATAATCGTGAAATCTCCGATAAAAAGGGAAGAGGGTTATCTACTTACGAGTATACCCCTCTTAAAATCAATTTCAAAATAATAATTAAAAAATACTTAAATTTTAATCATCTGCCCAGAATTTAAAATCCCCCATTAACTTATGAAACCATGACCTGATTTAATCTTTAGAAAGGGAATTCAAGAGATAAAGTAAGATCTAGGATAAACAATATCTCTCATTTTATGATATAATTAGGAGTATAAATAAAAACACTCTTTCCCTGTTGGTATTTTCTCATAACACCTTTCCTGTTAGTGTTTTCACTAGGTCATTAATATTAGGAAACTCTCGTAATGACTTGGACATGCGTTGGTTTCTCTAAGACTAGAGAAACCGTAAGAGGGAGGAGTATGAAGAGAGCCCAGAGTCAGGAAGAGTTAGGTTAATTTGGAGGTAAAGATGAAAATAAGTAAATGTGAAGCATTGGAATGGTTTGAATATCTGGCAGATATTCCTGTAGATGCAAAGGAAGTTTTTGAGGAGTATGAAGATATAATCAGATCTACTCAAAGACAGATAGAGAGATCATATATGAATGAAATAGCGAAGATCCAGAGTAAGATAGATGGATTGAAGGATATGAGAGGGCGTACATACTATGTGGGAATGAAGGAAAAATTTCCTCCTGGATGTATATCTTGCCTGTTTGGTGACGGACTTGGGGGGATCAGAAAGACTCATACCTGTAACCTTACCTGTGAGTTCTGTTACTACCATGATTCATTGGATTCAGTAGATCCCATCCCTCAGGATATGTGGGATATAGGAGATGAACTGTATGAGACTGAAGATATCGACCTGCTGCTGTCTATCCAGAAGAAACCATCTGGAATAGCCTATGTATATTTAGAGCCGTTTATGGAGATAGAAAAATACTACGATGTAGTAAAAAAATTCTCAGATGCAGGTGTTCATCAGCATATGTATACCAATGGTGTCCTGTGTACAGAGGATAATTTAAAAAAATTAGCCGAAGCCGGACTGGATGAACTCAGGTTTAACCTGAATGCCACTAATGTCAGTGACCAGGTTATCGAAGCTATGAGAATTGCCCGTAAATATTTTAAATGGGTAGGAATAGAAACTCCTATGACACCTTCATTTTACGATGAATTTATGGCTAAAAAAGAGGCAATTCTTTCAATAGGGCTGGACTATATGAACTGTGCCGAACTGCATCTGGGAACGGATAATCTGAATAACTATATGGGTGAAAACTTCTATACATATAGAAACGGATACCTGTCTCCCCTTTGGTCCAGGAAGGTTACCCTTAAATTTATGGAAACTGCTGTAAATGAAGGTTGGGATATGCTTATCCACGACTGTTCTAACCATACTAAGTATGCCAGAGAGATCAACAAGATGAAAAACAGCGGCCAATTTGGTTCCCATACCTATGTCAGCGAGTTTGACAGACCCCTTATTGCTGCATTTTTACCTATTTTAGAGGATGAGAATTTTAAATTTTTAGATTCAATTCCCCTGCCGGCTAAGTGGAAATTAGAAAACTGCAGGGAAAATATAGAGGAGATCTTGGAAGACTTTTCCTTTGATGACGAGATCTATGAAGGATTCGAAGGATAAATAAATATAAGAGGATTTTCCCCTCCTGATTGGTATTATTCTAATGATGATACTTATTAGGAGGGGATTTTTTATGCATGAGAATTTTTACATAGCTTTCGGTCTCACCCTGTTTGCAGGATTAGCCACAGGGATAGGAAGCGCTCTGGCTTTTTTTACAAAACAGACAAATAAAAGATTTCTATCTTTAGCTCTTGGGTTTTCCGCCGGAGTAATGATCTATGTATCCTTTGTAGAGATCTTCGTCAAGGCAAAGATATTTTTAGTCGCAGATCTAGGGATAGTAAAGGGAACCTGGGTTACTGTAGTTTCTTTCTTTGGAGGAGTATTTTTAATAGCTATTATAGATAAGTTAGTTCCGTCCTATGAAAATCCCCATGAATTACAAGGGATTGAGGAGATAGGTGAAATTTCTGATCTGGAAAAGGATTTAGAAAAGATGGAAGAGGAGAAAAAAAGTGCAGGAGAACACGAGAAGTTTAACCGTGCCATGATGAGGATGGGATTATTTTCAGCTCTTGCCATTGGGATACATAATTTCCCCGAAGGGCTGGCTACCTTTGTAGCGGCATTAAAAGACCCGTCACTTGGAGTTCCCATTGCAGTTGCCATAGCTATCCATAATATTCCAGAGGGAATTGCGGTCTCGGTCCCTATCTATTTCGCCACTGGAAACAGAAAAAAAGCATTTTTTTACTCCTTTCTTTCCGGGCTGGCTGAACCCATTGGAGCCCTGGTAGGTTATTTGATCTTAATGCCATTTTTATCCGATACGGTCTTTGGGATTATCTTTGCCGGGATTGCCGGGATAATGGTATTTATATCTTTGGATGAACTCCTCCCGGCAGCACAAAAATACGGAGAGCACCATCTCTCTATCTACGGGCTGATCAGCGGTATGGGGGTCATGGCTGTCAGTTTATTATTATTTATTTAAATTTTTAAGAACTTGAACACCAATCTTCACTTATAAAAGGAAATTAAAAGGTTTAAAAAAATTCCGTGTTATAGCCATAATAGAGATCTGTGTCAAAATATTGTAATATTTAATGGTAATAATAGTATTATTAAAGGATATGTGATAAAATATTGAATAATAAATTTTTATAGATCAAGGAGAAAAAACATGTTATTTAACGAATTAAATTTAGTTGAACCATTATTAGAAGCCATTAAAAAAAAGGGCTACATAGAGGCTACACCTATACAGGAACAGGCTATCCCACTTATTATGGATGGAAGAGACATCATAGGATCTTCCCAGACGGGAACCGGTAAAACAGCAGCCTTTGCCCTTCCAATCCTGCAAAAAATTGCTTTAGACGGTAAATCCAAGGATCTGACAGCATTGATCTTAGCTCCTACCAGGGAATTGGCACTCCAGATAGAGGAAAGTGTCCATTCATACGGAAAAAATACCAGAGTTACCAGTGCTGTAATTTTTGGAGGAGTTTCACCCATAAAGCAGATCCACAAACTTAAAACAGGACCAAATATCATCGTAGCTACCCCTGGTAGATTACTGGATCTGATTTCAAAGGGTTACCTTAACTTAGAGCTGGTAGACCAATTGGTAATCGATGAGGCTGACCGTATGCTGGATATGGGTATGATCCACGAAGTTCGTAAGATCATCTCAAAATTACCAGAGGAGAGACAGACTATGCTCTTTTCTGCTACCATGCCAGATGAGATAAAAGACTTGGTAAAAACTGCATTGATTGATCCGGTGGATATCTCGGTATCACCTACATCTTCCACTGTAGACACTGTTAACCAGAGTATATACCTGGTAGACAAGGGAGATAAGCCGGCTCTGCTGCTTCATGTTTTAAAAAAACAAAAGATAAGTTCTGCAATTATCTTTGCCAGAACCAAGTTTAGAGCCAACGATATCAATGAGATGTTATTGGAGGCAGGATATAAATCAGACGTTATCCATGGAGAAAGATCCCAGTCTGCCAGACAGAGAACTATCAGGGATTTAAAAAATGGAAATATTCAATTTTTAGTAGCTACAGACCTGGCTTCCAGAGGTCTCGATATAGATGACCTTTCCCACGTTATAAACTACGATCTTACCAGTATTCCTGAAACTTATGTTCATAGGATTGGAAGAACAGGTAGAGCAGGCAGCGAGGGAATCTCGATTTCATTTTGTGACGTAGAAGAAAAAAGGTTCCTCAGGACCATCCAAAAAACTATAGATAAAACTATCTATGTTGAAAAGGATCACCCTTACCACCTTAGAGATGAAAAACCTTCTTTTTCTGATCTACAGGCAGCCAGGGAAGAAAGAAATAAGAAAAAATATGACTTTAAAGGAACTTCTACAGGAAGAAAGAAACCAAGTAGAAGGGGTAAAAAAGGTCCTTCCAGAAAACCTAAAAGTTTCAAGAAGGGTAGTTAAGAATAATTAAAAATTGATAGTTGATAATTAATAAAAGGAGTCAGAAATATTCATATTTCTGACTCCTCTTTTTATCTAAGACCAGGTTGTGGCAGATGCTGCGACCTGGATTTTTTTACTTTTACTATCCTCCACCTCGGTTTCTCCCTAGAAGGTTCACATTTAAAATTAAGTATTAAATATACTTAATTTTAATATTCGTGAAATCTCCATAAGAAGGAAGAGTTATTTTGCCTTTCTCACTACATCTAACACAGTTCCGTCTCTGTATTCGATTACTGCCACTATCTCATCGGTAAACTCTACTTCTTTTGGTTTACCTGTCATACCTTCAGCAATATCTTTTAACTGCTCAATTGTCATGATAGGTAGGTTAGTTTCCTTCAATCTCTCGATTAATTCTGTTCTCTTAGGATTGATCGCTATTCCTCTTTCAGTTACTATCACATCCACAGTTTCCCCTGGAGTAGTCAGAGCAGTTACCCTGTCTTTTATAGCTGATATTCTGGAGTTAGCTAACTGGGTTACTATTATGGCTAATTTGGCTCCAGCTGATGTATCTGCATGCCCGCCTGAACCACCCATGATAGTCCCGTCGGAAGTAGTAGTTACATTTACATTGAAGTCTGTGTCTATCTCTGTAGCTCCTAATATAACTACATCCAATTTATTTACTACAGAACCCTTATTGTCTGCATTTGCATACATAGATGCCGACATAGTCATATGTCCTGGATTTTCTTTAGCTGATTTTATAGCTGCCAGGTCAAAACACTGTACATCAAACAGCGATTTAAATAATCCCTCTTTATACATATCCACTATATAGCCTGTTATCCCTCCAGAAGCAAAACTTCCTTTGATATTATTTTCGATCATCTCAGCCTTCATGTCTGCTGCTACTGCCAGGGATACTCCTCCGGCTCCAGTCTGGAAACTCATCCCATCTTTAAAATATCCGGAGTTTTTGATCAGTTCTGTCGTCATATTTGCTATTTTTAATCCAATTGGATTTTTAGTGATCTGGGTAGTTCCTGATACGATTCCATTGGGATCTCCTATGGCATCTACTACTACTACATAGTCTATAAGTGTCTGGGGAATATCAATAGTTGTATTCGGGTATTCTACCAGGTTATCTGTGATAGCCACTGTGATATCAGCCGTTTCTGCATCTGTATATGCGTATCCCAATGCTCCGCAAGCTGATTTACCGTCTACACCATTTATATTTCCATAATCATCCGATGTAGGAGCTGCTATAAAGGCTATATCTATACTTAGATCCCCTGATTCCATTATTCTGGCTCTTCCCCCGTGGGTATGCATTACTGCCGGGTTTTCCAATTTCCCAGCTGAGATAGCATCTGCTACTGGTCCGGATATATAGGCAGCATATATACTGGTTACTACTTTTTTTTCTATCAATTCTACTAATTCACCATGACACGGGAAGATTGAACTGGCTGCAATGGTTATATCCTTATAACCTCTGGCTGCTATCTTTTCCATTACCATATTTAAAACAAAGTCTCCATTTCTCAAATGATGATGAAATGAAACTACCATCCCGTCTTTTAACGGTAATTTATCCAATACCACATCTAAATTATCATGTAATTTTTCATCTCCAGGTAAAACATTGGTCAATTTAATTGATCTTTTAGTTTTTGTCCCTTTAGATGCCAGGTATCCACCATAATGTTTTACTTCTCCATAACCTTTTATATTATCAGGTACTTCTCTACCTAAGATATTTTTCATATTTAATTCTCCTTTTTATACTCTTTCCCTGTTGTCGTTTTCCCTTCATAAAGGAAAACTATAGCTCAGTATTCTAGCTATAGTTTCTTTTGCGAAGAGAAACTATAGAAAGGAAGAGTCTATTTTATTAATCCTATTACCCTAGCGGTATTCAATGTATTCATTGCTCTAGTTATGATAGGTGCATCTATCATCTTTCCATCCAGAGAAAATACTCCTAATCCCTCTTTTTCTGCTTCATCCTTAGCATACATAACCCTGTTGGCCCATGAAATTTCATCAGCTGTAGGAGAATATACCTTATGTATTGTATTTATTTGTCTGGGGTTTATAGACAGTTTACCGGTAAATCCTAATTTTTTTGCATGAATTGTATCGGCTAACAATCCTGCTTCATCGTTGGTATCTGTAAATGGTGTATCTATTGCATCTATTTTTAATGCCTTACAGGCATTTACAACCTTTGTTCTTGCATAGAATAACTCTTCCGAATCTTTAGTTCTAGCAACTCCTAAATCAGCAGCCAGGTCTTCCCCGCCTAAACAAACCGAATCAACTCTGCTGCTCATTTTTATTGTTTCATAGACAGTTTCTACTCCGTATGTAGTTTCTACTAAAGCATGGATTCTGATAGATCCTTCCTCAAATCCTTCTTCTTTTTCTATCTTTGTTAACATTTCGTCTAATTTTTTCATGTCTTCAGGTGTTGCCTTAGGTAATAAAATAGCATTTGGCTTCAACCTGGCCATTACATCTATATCTTCCAATGCATATGGAGTTGAGAATGGATTGATTCTTATCACTACTTCTGTAGTTCCATAGTTAAACGTCTTCAATGCTCCCTTGATTAAGATCCTGGCCGCATCTTTTTCTCCTAATGATACAGCATCCTCTAAATCCAATATAATTGAATCCGATCCAAAAACTTCAGCTGTCTGTAACATTCCCGGGTTATTTCCCGGCATAAATAACATACTTCTTCTTAACATTACATCTCACCTGCCCTAGTTACTGCTGTTTCAATCCTGGCCTTTATTGTATAATCAAGAGCGCCCTTGTCGATGGCTTTTACCATAACATCTTCTACTCCTAATTCCTTTAAAGTATTTTCTATTAAAGTTCTTATCTCTGCACCAAACTGCTTTTCTACAATACTTTCTAACTCTATCTCTATACCATTGTTACCTGGCATCAACATTATTGAGATATCATTTGATTCCAATGTCCCTGCCTTAGCTGGTTTTAATATTTTCATTATTTTCACCTCTATATTTTAATACTCGACATTTTATCCCCAAGAAATGGGATTTCAAGTTTTATTTTCATTCCTAATTAATTTACTCTTTATTCACTAATCTTTCGCAACATTATAAACCTTAAAAAGAGCTTTCGCCACCAATCTACACCAATAAACCTTTTTGACGCAGACTAAAATCTGACTTTTTTAATACTCGTATATCTTTCATGTAATTTGTGACTAAGGTTTTAGTTATTCGTTGCTTTAAAAACTAAGAAAAAGGTAGTTTTAAAAACTACCTTTAATCTTAAAACTTTTAATTATTTTCTGCTATTTACTAATGCTTCTACTCTGTTCATCTCGTTTCCTACGATCATGATACCTTCGTCTACACCCATTCCTGGTTTAGCTAATACTTGTAATGCTCCACAAGCCATTGCTATATTTGTAGTTACTTCAGCTGATCTGTTAGTTTCGTTACAAGTTCCACCAACATAAGAACCGATTCCTTTTTCGTTACAGTATAATACTGCTTCTGCTATATTGTTTACTCCTCCTAAATCTGGAGTTTTAATTTGTACTACATGTCCTGCTTTCTTATCAGCGAATAATTTAATATCCTCTAATGTGTTACACCATTCGTCAGCAACTAATTCTACGTTGATTCCTCTCTTGTCTAATTCAGCAGTTAGAGCTGATAATGCTTCAACTTGAGCTTCTCTTTCTTCAACGTCCATAGGACCTTCGATTCTTAAGTGGAACGGCTTTGCTGCTTCTTCTAATGTAGCTAAGTAGTCAGCCTGCTTTTGGATATCCTGGTCAAATGCTACTCCGATAGTTCCATATACGTCGATGTGGAATATTGGCATATAATCTTCAGATTCTCTTAATTTTAATACTCTGTCGCTTAACCACTTTACGTAGTCTTTTAAGATAGATCCATCTTTACCTAATTTAGTTTCAACATGGTTGATTAATGCATGCGGCATTATGTCTGCACCTTTTATTATCATCTTATCTGCATTATTCTTTCTGTCGTCTCCAGATTGAGTGAATAATGGTAATCTTTTGATTGCTACGTCAGTTGCATATTCTTTTTTTACTACTTCTGCCATAGTTATCTTGTTTGCTTTAGCAGCTGCATCTAAGATAGCTTGAGTTAATCCGTATCTGATAGCTGTATGCAATCTCTTTCCATTTAATTCCATTGTATCTATCTCTTCAGCTAATGGTCTGAATTCATTTATATCTCTTCCAATTAATTTTGGAGCTATTTCGTTTTTGATAACTGGGATAAAGTCAGATGCTAAGAATAATGGATCTCTTCCACCTGCACCAGAATATTGTACTGCTGCACAATCTCCGTGAGCTACTTGACCGTCTTCTAAGATAAACATTACAGAGATAGATTCTCCTGCTTGTCTGATTCTTGAGAATCCTTCAGTAACTGGCTCTCCTACGTAATCAAAACCGTCATGACCTGCTCCTGCCTTTATAGCTCTTTGGTCGTCAAAATAAAATCCTGTCTTTCCTGCTGAACAAATGATATCAATAATTTTCATGTGATACATCTCCTTTTATATTCGATTAATTTAATTTAATGCTCGTTTTATTTTTTCTAATGATCTATCCAATATTTTTTCTGCAAGTTGCTTAAATTTATTGATGCTGCCCGAGGTGTAAAAAGAAACCTTCCCTTTTGAATCTCTTTTATTTAAGAGTTTTAGCTTTTTTAGGAGTTTCTTTACCTCCAATGCTGTTTCTTTGGCTGGATTTACAAATTGTTTTCCCTCTAATTCTCTGTAAAAGTATTCTTTTATTATAGGGTAATGAGTACATCCAAACACCACAACATCTATTTCCGTGGGCAATTTTTCTACATAATATTTAATTATATCTTGATTTTCTTCTGTGTCTTCCCATTCTGATTCAATCATTTTACAAAGTGGTTTACATCCTATTTGATAAACTTCTATATCTTTATTGATTTTTTCTATTTCATTTTTATAGGCATTCATCTTTGCTGTAACAGGTGTAGAAAACACCCCTATTTTATTTTTTTTGGTTAAATTTATAGCACTTATTGCTCCAGGAGCTATTACTCCAATTACCGGTATATTTAATCTACCTTTTAATACTTCTAATGCTACTGCTGTAGCTGTATTACATGCTATGATCAACATTTTAACATTCTTTTCTATAAAAAAGTCACTTATATTTAAAGTGAATTTCAAAATTTCTTCTGTACTTTTTGATCCATAGGGAGCTCTTAAATTATCTCCAAAATATATTAAATTTTCATGGGGTAAGATTTTTTCTATCTCTTTTAAAACAGTCAGTCCCCCTACCCCAGAGTCAAATATTCCAATTGGTCTTCTATCTATCATAAATCCTATCTCCTAATATCATAATTTTTATTGTATAAAAATTATACTATTTTTAATAAAATTTTAATAGGTTTATCCAAACATATTCATGAAGAAAGTAATTATCGATGCATTGGTAAAGTCAATAAATAAAGCTCCTACCAATGGTATTACGAAAAATGCCTTAAATGACGGATAGTTTGCTGCTGTAAATGATTCCATGTTTGCAATGGCATTTGGTGTAGCTCCCATTCCGAATCCACAATGTCCGCAAGCCATTACTGCTGCATCATAGTCCCTACCCATTACATTAAATGTAACGAAGTATGCAAATGCTCCCATTAATACAGTCTGTACCAATAAAATAGTTACTAAAGGTACTGCTAATGCTGCCAGGTCCCATAGTCTCATAGACATAAGTGCCATAGCTAAGAATAATGATAATGAAGTATTTCCGATAATAGTAATTTCTTTATGATTTAATTCTTTCTTCATTGAGTCAGATATGTTTCTGATAACTGCCGCTACTAACATTGGACCGATATAGATAGGTAAAGTAATTCCAACTTGCTTTAACCATCCTACTAGTACTGATCCTATTCCCATTGAAACAATGATAACTGTAGCTGCATTGAAGAATGTATGTTCTGTAACCTCTACTGATTGATCTTCATTTGTTATATCAGCATGTTCTTCCTTCAATAACTCTTCACTTGGCTTTAAATTAAATTTAGTCATAAGTCTTTTTCCGATTGGTCCACCAATCAGACATCCTGCAACTAAACCATATGTAGCCGATGCTATGGCAACTGCTGTTGCTCCTGCTGCTCCTGCCTGCTCCAATAACGGTCCGAATGCACCTGAAGTTCCATGTCCACCAGTAAGCGGTATAGATCCTGCTGCTAAACCAAATAATGGCGGTAATCCGAATACCTTAGCCAGTGATATTCCAACTATATCCTGAAGGATTACTAAAGCTGTTGCTGCAATTAAGAATATTACAACCTGTATTCCACCCTTAGCTAAAAGTTTGAAACTGGCCATAAATCCGATAGTCGTAAAGAACGCTATCATAAATAAACTCTTCAATGTACCGTCAAAACTAAATTCGAAGGTATTTGTATAATGACCAACCAGAGTCAATACAGCAAAGATAACCCCTCCTATAACCGGTACCGGTATAAAGAATCTTCTTAATATCCCAACTTTACTTCTTACAAACCTACCTACTAATAATACGATTATCGCCATAAATAATGTCGATATGTGATCCATTTGAAAAACTTGCATTTTTTGCCCCCTTTAAGTATACATATATGTATTTGTATTTTTGTGACTCTTCACTCTCCCCTTTTTTCAAGAAAAGGCAGACTATAAATCTACCTTTTCATTAAAAACTTTCTCCATTATTCATAATTTTTTTATTATTTCTTTTCCGGTCTTCCGATTAAAGTTCCTTTTCCTACTGCAAATATATCATCTACTGTCATTTGGAAACTGATCTCTCTACCTTCAAAGTCTGCTCTTTTTTGTAATTCAGCTGTATTGAATGCCTTGATCTCGTCTGTGAATGGAATGTTTCCACACTCTAAATATCTGATTCTACCTTTGTTATCTCTAGCCGGTAACATTTTACCCATGTTTACGTTTGCAGGTGCGAATGGAATATCAATTACACCTTGCTTAACTGCTTCAATAGTACCAAGAGCTAAGTCTCCATTTCCAAGGTCATATACCTTATCCATGATACATTTGATCTCTGCTTTTACCTGCTTGATTTCTGTTTCTAACTCTTCAGAATCAGGTAATGTTTGTCCTTCTAATAAGTTTAATACCATCTTAGTCGCTTTTATTGCATTGGCATTAGCTTCTTTTGTAGGGATTCCGATAGCCTCATGAGTAGTCTTTACGATTACTTTTGTTGCTCCTGATAATGCTGCTGCTGCTGCTCCATTTGAGATTACACCAAAAGCTTTAGATTCATCTTCTGGGAATCCACCCATCCATTGATGGAATACTGTAGTTATTTGCATATTTTCATATCCTAATTTTTCACAGTACTCTTCAGCTAACTCCTGTAAAGTTCTGATAGCTGCTACGTCTTGAACTAAGTTTCCACATTGTCCATATCCTAAAGTGATACTCTTAACACCTTGTTCCGCTGCTAATAAACACTCTATTATTTGTACTGCATTTGATATTGATACTGGAACTAAAGTTCCTGTTAATGGTCCGTAAGGTTCTCTATTGATAGAAACACCTTGCTCTTCGTACCATCCTACTAATCTATCTACATATTGCCAGTCTCTTATTGTTCTTTCCATAGATACTGATTTAGCATATGGTAAGTTATAAGAAATTCCTCCACCTTCATATGAAGTCCATCCAGCAGACATTGTGATCTCAGCCAATAATCTTGCATCAGGAGTTCCGTGTCTTACTTGTAACGGCTTGTCCACTGCTTCTAATACTCTTTTACAACCTTTTACTCCATAGTTTACACCTGGGAAACCATTTAATAATGATCTTCCTGCTTTTTCTGATTCTTTAATTCCTCTTTCACACTCTTCATATCTATTTAATCTAGTGTATGAATCTATAGTTGATGGTAATAAATCTGCTCCACCCTCTTCAGATAAGAAGCTTAATAACTCTATATGTTCATTTAATAATGCTACACCCGCTCTAGGCTGTGCTAATGTTTTTCCATCTTGCTTAGCTGTCCATAACTTTTTAGCGAAGTTTTTATGATCAGGTAATTCCTTTAGATATTTAACACCTTCAGCTAAATCTACCTCTTCACCTGTAGGCCATTGCTTTAATACTTCTTCTCTTACTTTAAAAAATTCTTCCTCTGTCCACTTTTTATTTTTAATATTCATTTAATATGATCCTCCTAATTAACTTTCTCAAGATATTTTTTCATTATTCTTACTGCCATATCCGGTTTTTCTCCTGCAAGGAGTCCCATAGCCGACAATATATATGTGCTGTCAATTAAATAATTTGGAGATCTAGGCAATAGATGTACCGGCTGTTCTTTATTAAATTCCCCTGCCTTCAATATATTTCTAGGGTTTTTACTGTGCACCAGTACTCCACCTGTTCCAATTACGTATTTAACATCTAAAAGGTCTTTCCCATGCTGGTAGTACATTACTCCCATTGGGGTAAATACACTTTCTAACCATCCACAGTGTCTTACCATTGCGATTTCAGTTCCTGCTCCTGCCATAGCCTCATCGAAAAATATCTCTTCCGGTGTTTGTGGAACCATCATAATATTTTCATGTCTATGATTACAGTGAGCCTTTACATCGATCTCTTTATGATCATCATGCAGGTATCGTCTTATTTTTTTTGTTCCTGCTGCTTCTAATAATGATAGAGCAGAGTATCTCATTCCGAGATCCCCTTCAACAGTTCTTTTAGCAAAAGGTTCTTCCAAGCCTTTAGGAATTACACCTGCATTACTAGGGTCACCCTCTGCCAGTGAATGGATATCCGTTGTGGCCCCACCTATATCTACAACCATCAAATTCCCTAATCCGTCTTCGTCATCACTACCGAGAGCAAGTACCTCTGCAGCTTTTAATACAGCTGCCGGGGTAGGCATAAGTATTCCAGATATGAAGTTCTCGGCATTTTTCATCCCTTTAGCTTCCACTATCTTTGTCATAAATATCTTTCTTATGGCTTCCCTTGTTGGTTTTTCATTTATCTTATTTAATTTTGGCATAACATTTTCTGTTACTATATAATCTATATCTGCTTCTTCAAATATCTCTATAATTTCGTCGTTAGCACTCTTATTTCCAGCCAGCAAAACCGGTATCTCTATCTTTATTTCTGCTATTAATTTAGCATTATGTATGATACACTTTTTGTTTCCGCCATCTGTTCCACCTGCTAACAATAATATATCTGCATTTGAATTTTTTATCTCTTCAATTTCACTATGATTCAATTCATAAGAATAAGTTTTCATAACCCTGGCTCCTGCACCTAGGGCAGCTTTTTTAGCGGCATCTGCTGTAAGCTCCGGCACAAGCCCTATTGCATACATTTTCAAACCACCAGCTGCGGAAGAACAGGCTATTTTCTTTATGAAATTAATCTCATCAAATTTTATATTTTTTTCTTCTATGCATAATTTGAGTTTTTCATAGGCTTTTTTAAAACCTGTCATTATGTCATCTTCAATTGTAGTTATATCTTTAGCAGTAGCTAGTATCTCTTCATTTTCTATATCAACTGCTGTCAATTTAGTATAGGTACTCCCAAAGTCAATCAATAAGTAGGCATTCATTTCTACCACTCCCAATTTTTATAATGTATCTTCTTCCCCAATTTCCCCTTTTCATTACTATATTGTTCCAGATATTACTAAGCAGGTATCATTCCTAAATCTTTTTTGATATCTTCTGCTGTAAGTTCAATAGGTGTTCCTGGCTTATATACTCTGTCAAATCCCATGTCTTTAAATCTAGCTTCAACTGTATTCCAATCTTGCTTTCCTACTACGATGTTTCCTCCAACATATAATTTTACATCTTGTAATCCTGCTTCATCACATTTTTCTTTAAATCCTTGACAGTCTAATTCTCCATGACCATATAATGAAGAGATTATTATTGCATCTGCATCTGTTTCTACTGCTGCGTTTATAAAGTCTTCTTGTGGTGAGATAACACCTACGTTGATCACATTAAACCCTTGCTGTGTTAATACATGATCAATGATCTTATTCCCAACTGCATGACAGTCCGATCCAATTACTCCGATTACTATAGTCTTTCCATTTTTCATTTTTGACCTCCAAAAATTGTTTTTAGTTTTAGTTTTTAGTTCTTTCTTTACAAAGCTATTCTAATCAATTTCAGAAAAAAATACAATATGCGGAAATATACAAAAAAAAAATACCAAAATATACTAATTATTCACTTAGTATATAGTTAGTATTTAATTAACCCTTATTTTTCTTATACAATTCTAATATAACGGCCGTTTGTTCACATTCGTTTCACTTTGTTTTGTAAAATCACACAACATAACGATTAGCTTGTTTTGATTTTCTATTCCAATAAATGATAAACATTGATTATATATATATCATTTTTTCGTTTTTCTAATATCCTGACCCATTTCTGAATTTTTCAAACTATAATAGTACTATTGACAAAACAGAATCCACTATAACATCTCTCACTCCTGCTAAACATGGAATTTTATTCCTTTCTTTCATATGGGGACCAAATGTTACCGTTATTTTATTCTTACTGAGCTCATACTCTTTTGCGTTTGACCGGCTGTCTTTTACACCATTGCCAAATTGGATTGCACTGACCTCCTCCATAAGATTATGGATAACCCATGAAAACTCACCTTTAATAGAATTTAAATCCAAGTTATATGGCAGGATACATTCCACTACTCCACCTATGGAGTCATTAGTCCCTAACATCTTTTGGATAGCTATGGTTATATAATCCTTATTCTGTTCCACTGCATTTATTCCACCTATTTCTACAGCTAATGCTTTTAATTCATATGGTATATGTTTCTTTGCTATGGTCCCGGCTAAAACCACAGCCGATAGTTCATCTCCATATAGATATTCAAAAATGATATCTTCTCCTGTAGTTAGTTCATCTTTTATTCCCTGTAATACATCGATCTCTTCCCTGAGATCTACAGTGACCCCCTCCATCTTTCTCCTATGGAGATCCAATCCAAAATCTGTAGGAGTAATGGATATACCTTTCTTTACTCCCCCTACCCTTAATTTTACACCATTTTCTATCTGTTTTATTTCAACCGTTAAATTTTTTCCAAATTTCATCTTTACCTCCGCTATCTATAAATTCATAAAATTATAACATTTTTTTGTTCATAGCTCCAAAGGTTCTATATAATTTTTACAGAATCCAGTTAAATCATATTTTTTCTTGACAAACTCTGTACACTCATATATACTTTTTTTACACGAAAGGTTTGAGAGTCAAAATAACTCATTATAAAATTTTAAGTTTAGCTTTATATTTTAAAAAGGGGGAATTTAAATTTAGAAGATCTCATAACCATTTTTGTTAAAAAAAATAAGAGGAGGACAAAATGAAAGTAGGAATTTATTATGGAAGTACAATAGGTGACACAGCTTCAATAGCAGAAAAATTAGGTGGATTTTTTAATGTAGAGGCTGTTTCTATCTCGGAAGGTCTAACAAATATAGATAATTTTGATCTGATCTTATTAGGATCTTCTACATGGGGATATGGAGATCTTCAAGATGAGTGGAACGACGAAATAGAGAGTTTAAAGAAAATGAATCTGGCAGGGAAAAAAGTAGGGCTTTTTGGAACCGGTGACCAAGAATCATATGTGGATACTTTTTGTGATGCCCTGGGTATCATAGGTGAAGCTGTTAGGGAAGCTGGCGGGGAAATAATAGGATTTACTTCTAGAGACAGCTATAATTTTGATGACAGTAAAGCTTTGGAAGATAATAATTTAATGGGTCTTGCAATAGATGTAAACAATCAAGATGACATGACTTCTTCAAGAATTGAAAATTGGGTGGAACAATTAAAAAAAGAGATGTAATAGATTCATAACTATAACTAAGGAGGAGAATTATAATAAATTCTCCTCCTTATCTTATATATATATATATATTAATTTTTCTATTTTTAAATTCAAATAAATAAAGAAATGAACCCGTATTAAAGATCGGCCTATCCTAAATTATGCGTAAAAGATATTCCTTTCCTTACTCCTCCTACCCTTAATTAATGTTAAATCAATAGAACACGAACATCTCAAGATAATTTCCTGACTATATTCATCCTATTCCATTTACATAATTTTTATAATGTCTATTATTAAAACTAAAGTTTATATTCATCAATCTTCTATAGAAGAGATAAACAATACTTATTTTGAGCTCATTCTTTAAAATATTTTAAAAACATCCTTTTTTAATTCGCCATAAATTAGATCAGGATTACCAAATCTTTTATATCTAATTTTCCGGTAATGCACTACTATTTTATAAAGGTCTTTATTATTTACTGGATTAATTAAAAATGCACGAAGATTAAAGTTTTCCCATATTTTTCTTTTTATTTCCCTTATATATAAGGATACACGACCGCCTTTTGTATAGTTTTTCACTTCTAATTTAACAACTCTAGCATCCATTTGATCTGTTGTTAATATTTCTATAACGTCACTTATTCCTTCACATAAACATTCAATCTTAATATTTTTTGTTTCTCCATTTTTAATATCAATATATATATCATTGTGATCATCGAACTTATCTTTATATATAATCATATTCCCATTAAAATCTTCAATGTAAAATATTGGATCTAAAAAATAAGGAAATCTAATATTTAATGTTCCGTTAGATTTCGCTACAACACCTAGATATATTCTAACTAATATTTGTTTTTCCATATTCTTCCTCCATTTTTCTTATTATTTCACAGTATACTTCTGATTATATATTGATACCTTAATTAACCCAAGTTACTACCTTATAAGATATTTAACTCTTCATCACAAAGTAACCGCAAGAGTCATAGAACTATTAGTTTATTTCATAAACATAGAACTTCAAGAAAATGAGATAAAGAGACTCGTTAAGAGATCATTTTTGAGGTTAAAAAAAACCTTTTTTTAGATGTTTCCTAGCTTCTCAGTAAATTTTCTACTCAGTCGTCCAACAGAATAAGTTTCGCAGTGTAACGAGGACTGTAGCTATAAAAAGACGGACATTACTTTTGACTTACTCAAATAACATCATTTAGAAAAAGTGAGCTTTTCTTTGGTTCGTTTCTTTTGCTCACCAAAAGAAATGACCCCAGTTAAGGATGGAATCCTTAGGTCTTTTTTACAAGTAGCAACTTAGATTAAATAAAGAAATATCTTTTAACCTTATTTTTTAACCATACATCTCTATCATCTTTTTAGCTTCCTCGAAAAACCATTCTCTCAAATTCATGGGAGATATTATCTCTGCATCACTCATAAAATAAGCAAAATACCTTTTTATCTTCTCCTGGGATCCCTCCACTATCCACCTGTCATCTAATTTTTCTATTAATTTAGGTCTGTTGGTCTTTATCCTGTCATATTTTTCCTGACCCCTTTCACTTAATCTTATCTCAACTGGCAGGCCATAGGATAAAAACGGATCAAAATCTTCCCTTACCTTCCTAAGATATTCTGTATCTCCTGTATAGCTGTTTTCATCCAATATATACACATATTTAATATTACATAACCTGTAGTTTTTATAATTTTGATCTTCCTCTGAATAACAGAACAAATAATTACTCACTTCCATGCTGGAATACAAAATATTATACGGGCTCACAATTTTTTCGGCTGTTTCAAATTTAATCTTTATCTTTTTTTTATCTTTTATCCCCCTCTGGATCTTTCCTATTAATTTTTTAAATATAAACCTCTCCCTTATAACCTTGGATTGGGATATATACCCGTATATCAAAGTTCTAATAAAGGAAGCTTCTGTTTCAAACTCACTTCTGTTATATACCTCCCTATAAAAATCCTCATTTTCCTTATTTAAATTGAACTGAACAATTTCCTTTTCCCCCTCAAGTACAGGTATATCCTTTTCCCTTAGCAGACTGTAATTTTTCACCAGATAATTTAACAGATAATTTTTACTCAGGCCGAATTCTACAGCATCATACTTCAATATATCTCCCATATACTTTGGGATAGTAACTCTTATTTTCTTCAATTTTATCCCCCGCTCTTTTAAAATTCATTTTATTCGAACACTTTATAATATATAATACCCTTATTTATATAGTTTTTCAATGTATTCATGGAACAAAAAATATTTATTTTTGTTGCTTTAATGTTCTATATATAGATGATATACTGTTAATAGATTTGAAAAATACATAATAGAGGTGGTTAAAAATGAAAATATTAAATAACATCCTAGAAACTGTTGGAAGAACTCCAATTTTAAAAATAAATAACATCAACGATACCCATGCAGAGATCTATATCAAATTGGAATCTTTTAATCCTGCCGGTTCTGTAAAAGACAGGGTAGCTCTGAATATGATAGAGGAAGCTGAAAAAAGCGGACAGTTAAAAAAAGGCGATACAATTATCGAGTCAACCAGTGGAAATACAGGAATCGGCCTGGCTATGGTCTGTGCTGTGAAAGGATATAAGTTGATCATTGTAATGCCTGACTGCGTAAGTGTAGAGAGAAGACAGCTTTTAAAAGCCTATGGAGCTGAATTAGTTTTAACCGACGGGTCTCAGGGGATGAAAGGCTGTTTATGTAAACTGGATAAACTGATGAAACAGCATCCAAACAGTTTTGCTCCTGACCAGTTTTCAAACCCGGCTAACCCTATGGCACACTATAATTCCACCGGGACTGAGATTTGGGAAACTTTTAAAGATGAATTGGATATCTTTGTCTGCGGAACCGGAACCGGTGGAAGTTTTTCAGGGGTAGCAAAATATTTAAAGGAAAAAAATAATGATATCTATACTGTTGCTGTAGAACCTATGAGGGCTCCATTTATCTCTACAGGAGTTACTGGTCCCCACGATATCCAGGGAATGGGTATGAGTGCCGGGTTTATTCCTTCTACATTTGACCCATCTGTTATGGATGAGATAGCTACTATCTCCTATGAAGAGGCCCAGGAGATCACCAACAGGCTAGCCAGGGAAGAAGGAGTCCTGGGAGGAGTTTCTTCCGGAGCAAACTTAGCTACAGCAATAAATATAGCTAGGCGTCCTGAAAATAAAGGCAAAAAAATCCTGACTTTCATTATGGATACAGGAGAAAGATATCTTTCCAGCGGTATATTTTATTAAGAAAAAAAAAGTGTTTTCCCCAAAACGGGAAAACACTTTTTTTATGCTTTTTTCAATACAACTTCTCTTTCTTCCTCTCCCATCAATCTAAGGAGAGGTTTTCTCATCCAGAATAATGAAACTGACATTATAAACAATAAAATTCCTATTCCACTAAATATTGTAGAGAATCCAAAATTTTGCGTAAATCCTGCTATTATACCGGAAAATATACTGGCAAAAAAGTTTGTTAAAAACCACAGTCCCATAAATAAAGTAGTATACTTAGCCGGAGCTAACCTGTTTACCATGGCATTTCCCACCGGGGATAAACAAAGTTCTCCTACAGTATTGAAAAAATAAGTTCCTGTTATAAATACCAGCCCGGCTTTAACACCGGGATCCGAAGTTCCGTTAGTTGAAAATACAGAAAGAACCATAATTCCAAAACCTAACGACATAAGGAGCATTCCAAGAGACATCTTTACAGGAATAGACAGGTCGCCTTTTTTTGTTTTGGACAATTTAATCCAAATAATCCCCAATATAGGAGCTATGGTAACACATAAAATTGAATTAAGTGATGTAAACCAAGGCACAGGAATATCAAATTCTCCAACACTTCTATCCACAAAATCCCTTGCATAAAGAGCAAAAGAAGTATAAGACTGATTAAATGCTGTCCAGAATACAGTTACAAAAACACATATTATTAGTAGAGCAGACACTTTATTTTTTTCATCTTTTGTTAAAGGTTCTTTAATAACCCTTCCGTCTTTACCTCGGTAACTGTGAGCTATAGGATCCCTCCCAACCTCTTTTAAATATCTTGGTGCCAGCATCTTAAATACAAAAGCGCCTACCAGTATTCCCCCCCCGCAAAATGCAAAAGCTGTTTTATAGCCATAAAATATAATAGCTCCATCTCTTCCAACTACAGAAAACAAATTATCTGCAACTAAGCCTATTATTAAAGGTGCCAAAAATGCTCCTAAATTAACTGCCGTATATTGTAAACTATAGGCTGCATCTTTTCTGGCCGTATCCTCCTTAGGGTATAAGTTCCCTATAATATTAGTCCCGCTGGCTTTAAAAAAACCATTTCCTATTATTATAGTTATTAAAGCCATATATAATGTCATCCGACTCTGACTTCCAAATAGAATTAAATCTCCTGTTCCTATGAGTACACATCCTATAAAAATACATTTTTGCTGTCCTAAATAATTATCTGCTAACCAGCCGCCAATTATCGGTGTTAAATAAATAAATCCAGTAAAAAAACCAAAAAGAGAAGTGGCAGTTTTTACATCCATCCCTAATCCACCCTGAGTTAAGTTAGCCGTAAAAAATAAAACTAATATAGCTGTCATTCCATAATAACTAAATCTTTCCCATAAAATAGTAAAACACATCAACCAAAATCCTTTTGGATGCCCCTCTTTTTCAGCCATAACCGTCGTCATAAAATCCCCCTTCATCTATATCTTATAAGCTAAGTATACTTCCCTATTTTGTTGGAGTCAACAGTTCTCAATGAATTATTTTAAGCTTTTTTTAACTTTATTCTTAGTTCGTTCTAATGATAACATTGTAGTAATCTTTTGGTGTTTTTTAAATTTAAAAGCCTGAATTTTGTATTCTACAAAACTCAGGCTTTAGTTTTTATCTTTTTTTTCCTACGGCTATTTCATCAGCCAATATCTTCACTGTTTCTATAATTTCACCATCTTTTTTCAATAATTCAAGTTCATCTTTTTTAGCTCTTTCTTTATTGTATTCCTCTAAAGCCTTATAGTCTTTAAGTTCTGTTTCATTTTTAGCCTTCATCTTCTCATTGGTTATGGCGAGCCACTTATCTTCCAATTCTTTGGTTTCCCTCTCTCTGACTTCTCTATTTAAAGATATTTCTTTATCCTTTGTTATCTCTTTGATAATAGCATACCTTTTGGTATTATAGATAAAGTCGGGATCATTTGCCGCTCTTTCCATATGTTTTTTGGCCAAATATTCTTTCAATTTATTATTATTTCCATTATTTTCTCCATTTATCAGAGAATCTACCTCATCCCAAGGCAGCGGGTTATCCAGTGAACTTTCTCCTATCTCTGCACTGTCATATGTAGGAGGGAATAAGATGTCCGGTGTTACACCTTTATGCTGTGTACTCCCGCCATTTATACGGTAAAATTTACCATTGGTATATTTTAACTCTCCAAGGTCTAACCCTTTTATAGTCTGTATTGTCCCCTTTCCAAATGTAGGAGTCCCTACAATTAGTCCACGTCCATAATCCTGCATTGCTGCTGCAAAAATTTCAGATGCAGACGCACTGAGTCTGTTTACCATTACTATTACCGGTTTATCAAAATAAGTTGTCATATCGCTGTCCCCTAAATAACTTACACGTCCACCTTCCTTTACCTGAACTACAGGGCCATAGGGTATAAATAATCCCATAAGATTGTTTACTTCGCTGAGAGACCCCCCGCCATTATTTCTAAGGTCTATAATCAACCCGTCTATATTTCCCTTATTTAATTTTTCTATAATTTTCTTTACATCCCTTGTGGTACTCTTATAATTTTTATCTCCCTTATTATAAGCATCAAAATCCATATAAAATGAAGGCAGATTAATTACTCCTATCTTATAGGTGGAGTTTTTTGATTTAGCTTCCTTTATAAAATATCTGGCTCCCCTATCTTCTAATTTTACATTTTCCCTTACAAAGGTATATTCTTTAGCTGTTTTACTGCCGCTTGGAATTACCCTTAATTTTACAGTTGTCCCCTCTTTTCCCCTGATAAGATTTACAGCATCTCCCAGGGGCCAGTCCATTATATCTTCAAATGTCTTTCCATCTGTAGCTACAGCTATTATTTTATCCTCAGGCTGGAGTTCCTTCCCCTTTGCAGCAGGCCCGTCGGGCATGATTTTTACAACCTTGATGAACCCCTTTTCCCCGGTGAGTACTGCTCCTATTCCTGAAAGCTGCAGTTTCATACTTATATTAAAATCCGTTATTTCCTTAGCTGAAAGGTAGGTAGTATGCGGATCGTACTCCTTTAAAAATGCATTTACAAAATATGAATATATATCATCTGTAGTTTTTTTCTCCAACAATTTTTTTCTTGTGACCATCCTGCTCTTCATCCTGTCAATGCTCTCTTCATATGTCAGGTCTTCATATTCCTCTAAGGATAAGATGGATGATTTCAACATCTTCTTCCAATAGTTTTCATATTCTTTTTTTGTCAAAAAATACGGTTCATCTTCCCTGTCATAGACTAATTTTTCATCTACATTAAAATCTAAGTTTTTAGGATTCTTCAATAGTTTAGTCTGATATTGGATCACTCTTTCTACAGCATTTTTATAAATGTCATAGATCTCAAAAGCTGCTCTGGAATCCCCCTTTAAAAAATCATCATCTAATTGTGTCCCCCACTTTTCATAGATTTCATCTACTTCAGCCTGGGTGAAATATTGATGATTATAATCCAATGTGTCCAGATAATTTTTTAGTACGTTTTTAGAAAATTCATCATCTATATCTAAGTTTTTATAGTGGGTTGTTTCCAATGAAAAAGATATATCCGATAACACCTTGTTCAGCTGTTCTTTTTTTTCTCCATTTATTACTTCACCAACAGAAACTATTGCTATGAGTAATATTCCCATTAATACCATTATTTTTCTGTATATTTTCATCTTATGCCTCCTAGTATTTCAGTTATTTTCAGAGTTTCTTATCCATAGGCCTGTCTTTTAATATCTACTAAGTTCCTCTGCCAATAGATCTGTTATATGATATTTTTTTAAATCATAAGTCGTGTGATTTATCTTTGATACCGGCATAATTCCCATTACAGAGTTGGTCAAAAACACCTCATCTGCCTCTAATAGTTTTTTTAAGGGGAAAAATCCCTGCTTTAGCTTCAAATGCTTATTTTTGTCTATAATCTCCATAACTTTTCCTCTAATTATCCCCTTTAACAGCCCGCATTCCTTTGTAGGTGTATAGATCACTCCATCTTTAATAAAAAATATATTTGATGTTGCCCCTTCAGATACATAATTTTTACAGTCTAAAAACAACACTTCATCACTGCCTATCTTTTTGGCTTCCCTCAGGGCATATATATTTTCTAAATAATTTACTGATTTAATCCCAGATATTATAGAGTTGGGGTTTCTTTTGAATTCTGATATTTCCATCTTAAATCCCTCTCTGTATTTGGAAGGTTTATACTTATTCTCCCTGTGGGTTATCAGCATATCGAATGAATCACAATTTTTCAAAATAGTTACCCTCAAAACGGAGTTTTCTAAGGAGTTTTTTTGGATATAAAGGTTTAAATATAAACTTAATTTTTCAAAATTCAGATCCATATTTATTTTAAGTCTTTCAACCGCTTTAATTAAGCGGTTATAATGTTCTTCCAAATAAATTAATTTCTTGTCTTTTAATAAAATTGTCTCAAAAACCCCGTATCCATATAACAAGCCATCTTCTATATCCAGTTTAAATTCATCCGATGGTATGAATTTATCATTTGAAATTATGTAATTCATCATACTCAACTCCTAAGTTATGTTCAATGCCTTCACCAATGCCCGGCCCTTTACCAGACTTTCCTCATATTCTTCATGGGGATCTGAGTCCCAGACAATCCCTCCTCCTACTTGAAAGTATGCCGATCCATCCTTTAAAACTATTGTTCTAATGGCGATATTCAGATCCATATCACCATCAAACCCCAGGTATCCTATACTCCCGGTATATATATTTCTAGCCGTTGTCTCCAGTTCGTCGATTATCTCCATGGCTCTTATTTTAGGAGCACCTGTGATAGATCCCCCTGGAAATGTTGCTTTTATTATGTCTACTGCCGATAATTCATCCTTTAATTCCCCTTCTATTGTGGCTACCATCTGTAACACTGTGGCATACTCTTCCAGGTGAAATAACTCTGTTACCTTTACACTTCCTGTTTTGGCTACCCTGCTTATATCGTTTCTCATAAGGTCTACTATCATCAGTAGTTCAGCCCTGTCTTTTTCACTGTTTATCAGCTCCGCCTTTAGTTTTTCATCTTCTGCTTTTGATTTCCCACGGGGTCTGGTCCCCTTCATAGGTCTTGTTTCTATTGTTCCGTCAGTTAGTTTTATAAATCTTTCTGGTGAGCTGGATATTATTTCCCCCTCTCCAAAATCTAAGTATGCGGCAAATGGAGCCGGGTTTATTAATTTTAAATTTTTATATAATTCATTGGAGTCCCCTTGAAAGTCACACTGAAACCTTTGGGTAAAATTCACCTGATAGATATCCCCTGAATAGATATAGTCCTTTAATTTTTTTATGGATGCCAGATAATAATCCTCTGTCATATTGGAATTTATATCTCTATTTTTTATAACCTTTTTTCCTATTTCTTCTGTTTTTATTTTTTTTTCATACTGTTCTATATTCTTTTCTATTTTTTTTATTATTTCCTCTATATTTTGTTTAAATCCTATTGCCCCTATATATTTTTTGTCATCCCTATGATCTATTATTATGATCCCGTCATAAAAACCCATGACCATTTCAGGAATATCCACATCTTTCTTTACTGTATTTGGGAGTTTTTCCATGAGATGAGCCAATTCGTAGGAAAAATATCCTACTCCTCCGCCTACAAAGGGGATCTCCTCCCTCTCAATTTTATACAGATTTAATTTTTCCTGTAAAATATCCAGGGGATTTCCCTCCATTGTTTTTATCTTCCCGTCTTCCTCTAAACTTACCCTGTTTCCTTCTGATTTTATCACTAAAAATGGGTCTACTCCTATAAATGAATATCTTCCCAATTTTTCACTGTCCATCCCGCTATCCAAAAAAAACGGGTAGTTTCCATCTTTTTTCACAGCTTCAAATAATTCCATACTATTTAAATTACTTTTAAATTCTATAATTTTTGCTTTTTTCATATTAATTTTCTAACTCCTTTTCTAGATTTATTGCATCTTCAACCTTTTTCTTTTAACACAGAGATTCACTGAGGGATTATACGAATATTAAAATTCCTTATAACTAGAAGAAATTTTGAATGTATAATTAGAGTTTCACAGAGCTTTTTCATTATACATTTTTTCTATACTCTGTTATCTGTACTCTAAAGTAAATTCGTGGTCATTGGCGTCATTGGTGGTTCAGTTTTTTGTTTTTGCTTCTGCTAAAAAATTAGCCAGCATCTCATGCCCGCACTCTGTCAGGAGAGCTTCAGGGTGAAACTGCACTCCCTCTAAAAGATATTTTTTATGTCTTACACCCATTATCTCACCACCGGCAGTCTCTGCTGTAATCATCAGTTCTTCCGGCAGTTTACTTCTGTCAGCTATAAGAGAGTGGTACCTTGTCACCTTTATCGGGTTTTTAAGACCTTTAAAAACTCCTTCTCCAGTATGACTTATCTCTTCTACCTTCCCATGAACCGGTGTTTCAGCCTTTATTATTTTACCGCCCAATACCTGGATCAAAGACTGATGCCCCAGGCAGATTCCCAATATAGGTATAGTTTTATAGAATTTTTTTATTATCTCTACACTTATTCCTGCCTCATCTGGTGTTTTAGGCCCGGGAGATATAACTATCATCTCAGGGTTTAATTCCTTCACTTTATCCAGGCTTATCTCATCATTCCTGTACACCCTTACCTCTTCTCCCAATTCATTTAAATATTGAACCAGATTATAGGTAAAAGAGTCGTAATTGTCTATCATTAATATCATAAATCTCTCCTAAAATATTTATAGTTTATTATTAAAATTATATGTCAATTTCCTAATATTATCAAGAAATTAAATAATATAAAAAATCCTCCTACAGCTGTTGGACTGATCCAGGCTGTAGAAGGTTTAATTATTTTTCTATAATTTTCTTGCTTCCTTTATCATATCTGTATTTAAACCAGTGGTCTCAAAATTACTCAGTCTTTTAATCACCCAAAGCAATCTTTTTTTACTTAAAAATATAACTTGAGAAACTAGTAGGGTCTAATATCTGCTTTTAAATAATTTCAGCCTCAATGCATTACTCACTACAGATACCGAACTCATGGCCATGGCTCCTCCTGCTATCATAGGGTTCAATAGGGGCCCTCCAAATATAAAGAGTACTCCTGCCGCCACCGGGATTCCTGTAGTATTGTAGGCAAATGCCCAGAATAAATTCTGCTTAATATTTTTAATAGTAGCACGACTGAGCTCTATAGCCACTGCCACATCCTTTAAGTCACTTTTCATAAGTACTATATCCGCCGACTCCATGGCTACATCTGTTCCGGTCGCTATCCCTATCCCGATATCTGCCTGAGCCAGTGCAGGAGCATCATTTATCCCGTCTCCTACCATCCCTACTCTGTATCCCTCCTCCTGTAATTTTTTTACCTCTTCTATCTTATCCTCGGGCATTACTTCGGATAACACCAGGTCTATTCCCACCTGTTTCCCTATGGCATCTGCTGTTTTTTTATTGTCCCCGGTTATCATGGCTACCTGAATTCCCATATCTTTTAAATTTTGAATAGCTTTTCTGCTGCTTTCCTTTATCGGATCGGCTACTGCTATTATCCCGCTGAATTTCCCCTCTACGGCAATCATCATAGGAGTTTTCCCTTGTTTAGCCAGCTGGTCTATCTTATCTTTATCTTTGGGCAGGATTTCTACCTTATTTTTTACCATGAGTTTTTCATTCCCTACCAGGATAGTTTTTTCCTCTACTACTCCTGCTATTCCCATTCCTGTTATGGAGTTAAATCCGCTTACCTTTAAAAGCTTCATCCCTTTTACCTTTACTTCTTCTACTATTGCTTCTCCCAGAGGATGCTCTGAATGGGTTTCAAGAGATCCAGCCAGCTGTAATAATTTTTCTTTTTCTATTATTTTGCCTGTTTCTACTACATCTGTTACCACAGGTTTTCCCAGGGTAATGGTTCCTGTTTTATCAAAAATTATATAATTTAATTTATGGGTAGTTTCCAATGCCTCTCCGCCCTTTATAAGGATCCCATTTTTAGCTCCCATACCGGTTCCTACCATGATAGCTGTAGGAGTGGCTAAACCAAGGGAACACGGACAGGCTATGACTAATACTGCTATAAATATAGTCAGGGCAAATATACTGGGATCATTATTTAACTCCATCCACCCTGATTTCCCAGCTAAATACCATAAACCTGATGAAACCACGGCAATTACTATAACCACAGGTACAAAATATCCTGATATTATATCTGCCATCCTGGCAATTGGAGCTTTAGACCCCTGTGCATCTTCTACTAATTTTATTATATGGGACAGTGTGGTATCCTCTCCGGTAGCTTTAGTTTCTATCTGGATACTCCCATTTTTATTTATACTGGCTCCTACTACGTGATCTCCTATCCTTTTTTTTACCGGCATACTTTCACCGGTCAGCATAGATTCATCCACACTGGTCTGGCCGCTTATTACCCTTCCATCTACAGGGATCTTTTCCCCGGGTTTAACCAGCACAATATCCCCTAGTTCCACCTCTTCTACCTCTATCTCTATTATTTCACCGTCTTTCATAAGGTTTGCCATCTTGGGTCTTAAACTCCCTAATTTTTTAATAGCTTCCGAGGTTTTCCCCTTGCTCACATCCTCCAGATATTTCCCCAAAGAGATCAGTGCCAAGATCACTACTGCTGATTCATAATATAAGTGATGTGCCATGGCTGTATTCCCGGCATAAATTTCAAGGCTTCCATACAGGCTGTACAAGATAGCAGCTCCTGTTCCAATGGCTATCAAGCTGTCCATATTGGGATTCCTGAATAAAACTTTGAATCCTACCAGATAAAACCTCCTCCCAAGATAAACTACCGGTATTGTAAACACCAGCTGGATCAGTGCAAAATTCAACGGGTTTTTATTCAGGTCAATAATCTGTGGCAGGGAAACTCCCACCATGGATCCCATTGCTATATACAGTATTATCCCTCCTAAAAACAGTAATCCCATCACCTCATACCATTTTTTCTTCAGTTCTAATTTTTTTCTGTCATAGTCTGGTTCCCCCTGATCTTTTACAGCTTTAAATCCCAGACTTTCCACCTTTTTCCTGATCTGAGATAATTTTATCTCTTTTCTGTTGAATTTTATCCTCATTTTTTCTGTGGTCAGGTTTACCACAACTTCATGGACACCCTTTTCCTTCCCCAGGTTTACCTCTATACTCCTGACACATGACTGACAGGTCATTCCCTCTATCTTCAGAGTCAGGTCCTCCATGGACTCCTTTTCTATAACCTCATATCCTGCATATTCAATGGTTTTTTTTATGGTATTCAGGTCCATCCTCTCGGGGTCGAAAACTATCTCCAGTTTATTTGTCAAAAAATTTACATTTGCCTTCTCTACTCCGTCTAATTTTCCTGTCTTAGTTTCAATGGTCCTCACACAGGCCTGGCAGGTAATTCCTCCTACCTCAATAGTTTCAGTTATTAAAATTTTACCTTCTGCTGCAGATCTTTCTTTGTCAGGTGCACCGCTGTCACTGGTATCTGTAATATGTGACTCATTTTTCCCCTCCTTCATGATTCCGTATCCTGCTTTTATTATTTTTTTTTTTAGATACTCAAAATCCACTAAAACCTCACTCTCAAATTCAATGGTCAAAGTAGACATTTCTAAGTCTACTATCCCTTTACTTACACCATCTATATCATTGGCGATTCCTTCTACTTTTTTCCTGCACTTTCCACACCCTAATCCTGTTAAGTTTATCACTTTAGTTTTCATCATCCTTACCTCCAAATATACCCCCATACCCTATATAAGGAGTTTACCACCTGCCTTTTAAATTGTCAAAAATATTTATTCTTGGTATTTTTTGTAAATAGGAGTATATTTATAATGAAAGCTATTTTTTAAAAATATAAAGTTAAATTAGGAGGCAGGATGAAATTTGAAAATGTAGAATTTAAGGAACAGAAATGTTTTGGTATTGAAGAACATATTACAGCAAAAAAGAAAAAAGAAGGTCTTATCAACACCATGTGGATGACCCTTATAGAGTCTATTGATTATAAAACCGCCGGGGATCTCTATGGTGTCTCTAGAAATTTCGATATGACTACCCAGGAGTTTGATTATTCAGTTTGTACCGGTATAGATACAGTTATTTTAAAAGAGTTCACCAAAAAGGAAATAACTATCCCCGGTGGGAAGTATGCTAAATTTGCTTCCAAAGGAATAATGAATGCCGAGAGTATAGAAAAATTTTATACCGATGTATTTACCTTTACCATGGTAGGAGGAGAAATTACTCCGGATATGGAAAGGGGGATAAATTCCTTTGAAATTTATGATGAGTCATATCTGGGTATAGAGAATCCTGAGTCGGTCTATTATCTTTTAGTTCCTATAAAGTAATTACCGACATTCTTAAGTGAACGAGTTAACATATTTTTTAAAAATTAAGGAGTGATTAAAATGGGATTAACGGCACAATTAAAAAATCAAGATAAAACAGGTGTAGAGTTTTCGTTTATTAAAGAGGCGAAAGTGAGATGTACAGTATGCGGGGAAATATTAGATGCAAGGGTTGAGGTGTGTCCGGTATGTAAGGCAGGTAAAGATAAATTCGTAGCTTATAATGAAAATGCTACTGAAGAGTGGGCAACCGAGCATAAATTAGGAGAAGGATTAGCCTGTGGAGACACAGAGATCATAGAAGGATTAAAAGCTAACTTTGCAGGAGAGTGCACGGAAGTTGGGATGTATTTGGCAATGTCAAGAGTTGCTGACAGAGAGGGATATCCGGAAGTAGCTGAAGCTTACAAGAGAATAGCATTTGAAGAAGCTGAACATGCAGCTAAATTTGCTGAATTATTGGGAGAAGTGGTAACCGATTCATCGGAAGAAAACTTAAGATTAAGAGTAGCAGCTGAATACGGGGCTACATCCGGTAAATTTGAATTGGCCAAGAGAGCTAAAGAATTAGGATTCGATGCAATCCACGACACGGTACATGAGATGGCGAAAGATGAAGCCAGACATGGAAAAGCATTCAAAGGTTTATTGGAAAGACATTTTGAAGGAAAATAAGCAGCGTGGTGTTGCATTAAAAGGAGAAAATTCAATTGAATTTTCTCCTTTTTTAATTTTAATCTATTATTCAAATCTATATCCTAGGGATACATAGACAAGACCTGCTTTATCTTTTTTCAGTGTCCTCCACAAGGGTTACAGTTTTCTTCTTTAACCTTCTATTAATACTCCTGTAACACATTATCACCAACAGGATCCCACCAAGATACCCATTGATAACATAAACAATGTTCACAAGTTTATCAAAAGGAAGCCATATTCCAACAAAGAAACCTAAAGTAGCCAGCAAAGACGTAAGAACCTTAAAGGACTTTGTGCCCTCCACAGTAAATCTAGCTGAGACACTCCAAAGTAAAGGAACCGCTGTGGAGAAAATTCCTGCTAAGATTATCAGAGCAAATATGCTGGAAAACAGCGGGTGGATATTGTTAGCCAGGTAAAGCATTGGGATTTGTGTGCCGGCTGTCGTATCGATAGACGACAATAGCCCCAAGGTGACAACCACTACTGCCAGGGAGAACAGAGCTCCTCCAAGGATCCCTCCTGATTTAGCTTCTAACGGACTTTGAGCCTTGGCTCCTAAAGAAGCCAGAAAGCCGGCTAGCCAAAGCATGCAGAAACCAACATATGAAAAGGCAGCCAGATACCATGAGGATGATGCCTTCACCAGTTTTTCGGAAGATTTCAAAGATTCTATGGACAAGGACACTGTTTCCGGATCTAGATTGGTGTAGTTCTTGAAGATAGCTACAAGACCTACACAAATTGCGATCGCAACTATAATAGGGCCGACTCTTCCAACGATTTCAACTATCCTGGACAATCCTGTAAGGACGGTGACCAAAGACAAAGAAGCTATTAAAAGTCCACCAACTACCGCTGGTGTACCGTAATGCTGAGTCATAGTAGCAGATGCACCAGCTACCATGACTACAAAAGACATAAAACAAAATATTGTTGAAAAATAATCAAAGAAGAACCCTAATTTTTCTCCACAATAGTATTTATAGATATCATTACCTTTTTCAAATTTCTCCCTATGCCCAACCTCTAAAAAACTAGAGCAGACATATACTAAGAGCAGAAAAACAACAGCAGAACCTGCTAATCCTAAGTAACCATAACCGGCAAAATACTGTAAGATCTCTTGTCCGGTCGCAAATCCTGAACCTATCAGAAAAGCAATTATAGCTCCACCAAACATCATGACAGTTTTTTTATTGATTTTTTCATTTATCTTGACTTTTTCGTTTACCATCCAAACCTCCTTTTTTTAAAAGACACTTTATTACCCCTAATCTCTGGGAATAATCGATAATTGCGTAGTCTTCCTAAGTACGGCATTTTTAAGTAGAGAAAAAAATATTTTTCTCAAGCCCACGATGGTGGGCTCAAGAAAAAATAATCAATTATTTATTCAAATTCAGTTACACCAGAAACCTCTGTAGCCAAAGCATCTACGGCTCTTTTTACAAGGCTATATTTTAACTCTCCCTCTTCTTTAGAAGAAAGTTTTGGATTTCCTACCGGGTATGGGATAGCGATAGTTGGAACAATCCTGTTGGCTCCTACCGATTTAGATATAGTAGTAATTGTAGACATATGAACTACTGCTATTCCAAATCTTTCTATTTCTTTTAAGATCGTTGCACCGCAACGAGTACAAGTTCCTCATGTAGAAGTCATGATTACTCCATCCACACCATCTGCTTTGAGTAACTCACCCATCTCCCTTCCAAACTTAACGGCATTTCCTACAGAGGTTCCTGTTCCTGTGGTTGTATAGAAATATTTATCCACATCTCCTATATAACCCTCGGTTTTAAGTTTTCTCAGCATATCAAGGGGAGCCACCCTGTCTGGATCTTCATTTGCATATACAGGATCATACCCCCCATGAATCGTACAGTATTCCCCTTCTGTAAGACTGTTATAGTCAGCTATGTCATATCTTCCCCATATCTGGGCACTTGCCGACTGGATTCTGTCGGGATTCCCCATTGGAACAATTCCCCCGGTTGTAATTAATGCAATGGTAGCCTTAGTTATATCCTTAATGGCATCTGCCGGTTCTACCGTATCAAATACCGGCATTGGAAGTTCTGTTGTAAATTCCCTCCCGTTTAACCTGTTTAAAAGCATATCTACAGCTCTTTCAGATCCTCTTTTATCTACAAAGATTGTTTTCCTCTTCCCCTGGGGAATATACCCGTCTTCTTCAGGCAGTCCTAATTCTTCTCCTGATATTATTTTTTTCACAATCCTTGACATTGAACTTAAAGCTTTACGCATACCTCCGGCTGAAGCTCCTGTTTGGGCAATTATAACTTTAGCTTTGCAGAGTTCCACTGCCGGGTTTTCAATATACATTCCTGTCACTGCCGGAATTTTTAGTTCATCTATAACATATTTAGCAACTTCCCCGCATGCCATCCCATATCTTCCTGCATTGAAGGCAGGTCCTGTTATAACTATATCCGGATCAGCATCTTTTATCATCCGGCTAATCTCTGCCATGGCATCTTCTTTTTTTTCATTAAAATAATTGTCCCCGCAAATTACAGTTCCAACTACCTCTCCCTCTCCTTTTAACAGACTATCAAAAGCCGTTGCCGGTCCTACATTCCCGTCTATAAATTGAGGTCCCATCCCGGCTTTGTCTTCCCCGCCTATTTGACCAAAAAACTGATTCAAATAATATACTACCTTAAACTTTTTTCCCATTATATATTCCCCTCCAGTCATAGTTATTAATATAATTTAGATGTACAATTATGGTATCCAATCTCTGATGTTGCTCCTATTATTGCGTTCAGCTCACACATAAAACTTCCATCTTCCAAGAGTGATCCTTCCCATCCTCCTGCTAAGGTAGATATAGCTTCAATATTTCCCAAAATTATGTCTGCAGGGGGCAGAGTAACCAGATGACTTACGTTTCCTCCTGAAACTACTGCTATTGCTTCCTTTGCTGTATCTGCAAGTGACTGTGACATCCCGTCTCTTCCAGAACATTCATCTGTAATTAAAACTGTTTTTATCCCTGAATCTTCTAATCTTTTACAGATCATCAATAGGTCGGTATCCGGGTTTCCATATCCCTCTTCCGATACGATAACCCCGTCAGCTCCTACCATCTTACATAATTTAGCTGTATAATCACATGTTCTGATCTTCCCGTCTAAGGTTGTTAATTCTGGAGTTAATACAACACCCAAGAAGTTTAATTCCTTCCCGTGTTTAGCATATAAATCTTTCATAACCGGATTATTCTGATGCTGGTAAGTTGTTATTTTGTCACAGGCAGCTACACAGTTCCCGCTGATAACCGCTCCATCCAGTTCTTCATTTGGATGTAACAATGTCGGTAATATCTGCTGACTGTTTACCCCATATATATAACCGTCATGCAGTAATCCTTGAGATATCAGCATCTCTACATATAAAACTTTTGGTAAGTCAGGATATTTTGCTATCTCTTCTGCCATACTTCCAGTTTCATAAACTTCAATCTCATCCGGCTCTATCTCTCTTCCTGCTTTTCCGATAAATGCAGCTGCTTTTAGTCCTGCCATTCTGACAGCAGCCTCATGAACGTGTGGCTCCAAACCATCTATAGGTATGATTTCTACTACTAAATTTAATGTCTTAGAAAAGGGAGTCCATTTAGCACCTTCACCCCACATATCAATTACCCCTTCCTGGAATCCTACAATATCTCCTATTGTTACCACTGCAACACCATTTAATATATTAACTTTTCCTTCCCCTGCCTGGGTTACTTTTGCCAGTACCCCTGGAAATTGATCTCCTTCCCCTTCAATTTTTACCCTTGGTTCGATAGCATCTTTCACAGGAATAATTCTTACTTTTTCTCCCGGTCTTGCTATATCAATTTTTACTTCTTTAATTTTAGAATTTGTTTTTAACTCAGCTATTACTTCTTCTTTATTTACAAACAATACTCCATCTGCTACTGCAGTTTTTTCTCCAAACTGTATATCCTTAATATTAATTTTTCTATGTTCTAACTTCAAAATGACACCTCCAAATTTTTTAAAAAGACATTGCATTATTATTTATTTCCCCAAGAGCAGATTCTAAAAGCTTATAGTCAACTACTGCATAATCTTTAGAATTTTCAACATCCTCTTCTCTCACCTCCATATGCTGGTTATATTTTTCAATACTTGATTCAATTATTTCAGTGTGAAAATAATTGAACTCCCCCTGCTTTTCTTTAACGACTACAGAAAAACATGGTGAGAACATCATTCTCAAGCTGGCTCCCAACGGGTGGGTCATCAACTCAAACCCTTCGTGAACCAGATCTCTTACCTTTTCCAGCACCTCCCTTGATGTACCTTCAATAAAATAAACATTATCAAATTTTTCCTTGACCATCGGATTATTACTTACTATTAAGTATCCCAAAGAATCACCCCTTAATCAAAAATACTTTCTTTTTATTTGTTGTATACTTGTTGTATTTTCATCTTATATCAGGAGTATACAATATCAAATTTATTTTTCCAAATTTATTTTTAAATTATTTTTACAGAAATAAAGTGATAAAAAAGCAACGTGACCTTGCATCCAAATAGGTATAATTTCCCAGATAATAAAAAAAATCCGAGAATTAATTCTCGGATTTTTTTTATTGCCTTTATTTAAAGCATCTCTTTTTTTACTTTTTCAACAAAAATATCTATATGCTCCCGGGCATATTTTTCTGCTTTTTCTTTATCTTTTTCCTTTATGGCAGTTAGGATCTTCCCCAATGTTTCTGTAAATATTTCCATTGAATCTATATGATCTTCAGAATAATGCCACAATCTTTCAGTATGGATATGTAAATTTGAAAGTATTTCTTCCAGACATGTATTTCCACAATTTTTTAAAATTATTTTATGGAATTTCTCATCCTCTGAGATAGCTTTCTGGTAATCTTCCTCAATATTATACTGGAGGAGGTTATTATATATTTCTTCAAGTTTGGAAATTTCTTCTTCTGAAATGTTATCCACACACAGTTTTGTTGCAAGGCTGTCAAATTCTCTGGTTATTTCAAATATTGATTTCATATATTTAAAATCAATATGTGAAACCTGGGCCCCGTACCTTGGTATAATTTTAAGTAATTTATTGCTGTTTAACCTTTGGAATATTTCTCTTATGGGGGTCCTGCTTATTTCAAATTCATTTCCAATATCAACTTCATTCAAAACTATTCCAGGTTCATATTTAATTTGTATAATTCTATCTTTTAAAATATTATATATTTCATCTGTTGTAAATTTTTTTTTCATTGCAGACCATCCTCTTATCTTTAAGAATCATTTTTAAAAAACTAATATTTTTATATTTATAATTATAACCACTTTTTATTAAAAATACAAGACTAAACAAAATTCCCATAATCTCAGCAGTTTTTATCCTAAAGTTAAACCGATTGAACCGAAGGATTCCCCTTCATTTCCTTAAATTCTTCCCTCATAAAATACATGGCAACTACTGCAGCTATGGTATCCGAGATGGGAAATGCCAGCCAGACACCATTTAATCCCCAGAATACAGGTAAAATATATAAAAGAGGTATGGTCAGTACCACCAGCCTTATGGTCAGCAGCTGGGTAGTCTTTTTCCCCTTTCCCACTGCCTGAAAATAATTGGTTCCCGACAGGTAGAGAGCTGTGGATACCATCATAAACAGGTTCAGCCTTATTGCATGACCTGTGAATTCTATAAGATTTTCATCGTTCACAAAAAATTCAGCTACCGCATCTGAATTTCCCACAACTATAAAGACAAGGATTAAAGCCACTGTAAATGTGATCTTTGTGGATATATTAAAGGTTTCTTTCACCCTGTCAAACTTTTTTGCCCCGTAGTTGTAGGATAGTATGGGCTGCCTTCCCTGGTTAAATCCTATAAAACTTGTATTTATAAAATTTCTCGAGGTAGATACTATTCCAACTGCTGCTATAGCCAGATCTCCTCCATAATAGTTTAACTTGATATTCATAATATATACTGAAATTCCATTTAGGAGCTGGTTTAAAAACGACCCTATACCTATCTTTGAAATTTCCGACATTATTTCTAAATTCGGTCTTATATTTTTTAATTTTAAAGTTATTATATCCGACCTGAAGAAATGATATAACTGTATTATTGCAGGAACTACTCCGGCGGCAGCTGTTCCTATGGCTGCTCCCTTTATTCCCATTCCGAACCTTACAATTAAAATATAATCCAGGAGGGTATTTAAACCTGCACCAAGCAAATTAATCTTCATGGACAGCATGGGATTCCCCTCCGTTCTGATAAAAGCATTGAGGGACATGAACACCAGCTGGAGCACAAGAGTCGGGATTATATAGGCATAATAAGTATAGGCATGGTCTATATTATTTTTACTGGCTCCTAATATTTCCAGGATCGGGGTTAGATTTAAAAGGATTAAAGCTGTCAGACCGAGACCTATCATTATTATCCAAAATATAGTAGTCCCTAAGACCTTCTCGGCTCCTCCCCTATCCCTTTCTCCCAATTTTATCCCTGCTGCTGAAGCTCCCCCAATGGCAAAGAACATTCCTATTCCGCCTATTAATATGGTCACAGGAAAGATAATTGCTAAAGCTCCTATCCCATCCCTCCCTACATTCTGCCCTATAAAATACCTGTCGGTGATATTATATATCATATTAATCAGGACCGCTATGGTAGACGGGATGGAAAATTTGATAAGCAGGGGCAGTATCTTCTTTTTTTCTAGTTCTGTATTCATTCTCTCTCCTCTGTAGAAAACGCCCCGAGAATACTTCTCGTGGCGAAATATGGCTGTTGTATTAATTTGATAATCTAGGATTTTAATTCTTTCTAAGATTTTTTTGTTATAATTTTTCTAGATTTCTTTTGTCTAAAGTTTACACTGGCAAAGATTATTCCAATCATCCCACCGGTAGAATCTATTATTACATCTAAAAATCTTCCACCTCTTCCTTGAACAAAAGTTTGATGTAGTTCATCGCTGCAAGCAAATAAAAATCATTATTCTATTTTTATACCAAACAAAAGATAGCTTTCTTAAATATACACTGAATAAACATTTACATTCTATATCGGTTAGATTAATAGATTTACCTATTTCATCTTAATAAAAGTATACTCTAAAGACTTCATTTCTGTCTACCCATTGAGGTGTAATTGAACAATTTGATAAGTAGGGACAATATCTTCTATTAGAATAATTTATTGACAATAGTTCAAAAATGGACTATAATTAATTAAGTTCAATTTTGAACTATTTTATTAAAAGAGGTGGAATTATGGATTTATTAGTGGCACTGGGGATAATACGTGAACGTATAAATAAAGAATTACAAAAAAAATTGAAGCAAAATAGCATCGACATAAGCTGTGGTCATATATGGTTACTGTCTGTTGTCTATTCAAATAACGGCAGGTCGGAAATTAAGGAACTGGTTAAACAACTGGAAAAGAAAAAGTCTACAGTTACGGAGATGATTAATACATTGGAAAAAAATGGTTATTTAGTAAAATATCAATCCAAAGAAGATAAAAGAGTCTATTATGTAGAAACTACTGATCGGGCAGAAGAGATGAAAGACCACATTCTTACTATTGTAGAAAATATTAAAAAAAAGATGTTTTTGTCATTTTCAGATGGAGACAAAGATATTTTAGGGGAATTAATGATGAAGATAATCGGTGACTTGAAATAAAGGTCCTATATATTAGTATTTTTTAAGGAGGTAATATAAATGAAAGCAGCTATTGTTTATTTTTCTGGAACAGGTAATACCTATAAGGTTGCAGAAGTTTTTAAAGAACGTTTGCTCACTGCAAATTATAAAGTAGATTTAGTGGATATAAGTCAATGGTCTAGTAAATTAAGGGACTATGATCTGTTTATTATTGGATCCCCGACATATTCAAAAGTAGCGTCTGCAAAAGTATTTAATTTTATTGATGAATATATTGAATACGAAGACAATAAAAGTAAGGATTTCATCACTTATACCACACATAGCTGGGGCGAATCCTATGGTCATATGACCTTAAAAAAGCATTTAAATAAATCAGGATATAACGTCATATCAGCCCAATCATTCTTAATGCCAAATGGTTTTTATATGATGAATCATGAAAAAAATACAGAAATAGAAATTCAATCTATGTATAGGGATGTTATCAAAAAAATAAATAATATGATGGAATTCTACTTTAATGGAAAACCTCAAATTGATAAAAAATCAATAATAAAACAAGTACTGTTTGAAACTATGTACAAAGCACTGAATAAGGGGTGGATTCCAAACTTTGCTAATAAATATTTAAAGGTTGATGGTGATAAGTGTACTCTGTGTACTTTATGTGTTAAAAAATGTCCAAATCATAATATAAAAATCAGAGATAATAAAATTATATTTAATGATCATTGTCTGGCTTGTGCAAAATGCCTAAATATTTGCCCTAAAAACGCATATCTTGCTAAAAATAAGTCTTTTGAACAATATAACTTAGTAAATACTAAAATAATAAAATAATTCGGTGTAGGATATGTGACACCAAATGTATAAAGGGGAGATTTTATGAAAAATTTATTTTCAGAAATTAATATTAAAGGTAAAAAAATTAAAAATAGAGTTGTAGTTCCTCCTATGCTTTCTTCTCTTTTGCCTGCTGAGGCAAATAAAGAAGGAAAAATCAGTGAAAGACGTCTCTATAAACACTATAAAAAAATTGCCGAAGGCGGAGCCGGGCTTATAATACTTGAAGGTCATAGTGTAAATAGAAATAGCCGTATTGCTGATACACATCTAGGAATATGGTCTGATGAACATATTGAAGGCCTTAAAAAAATTGCAGATATCTGTCATGAAAATGGAGCAAAAGTTATTTTGCAGATAATGTACCCAGGTTTTAAAACTGATCCATCTATGGCAAAACTTTCTGTAGCTCCATCTGAGTATATTCAGGATGGCAATGTATTGGCAAGGGAAATTACTAAGCAAGAAATCTACGAAATACAGGGAGATTTTTTAAAAGCTGCAAAGCGTGCTCAACTTGCAGGTTTAGACGGTATAGAACTACATGGAGCTCATGGTTTTTTATTAAGTCAATTTGCTTCACCTACTGTAAATAAAAGAAAAGATGAATATGGTGGTGGAATATCCAATAGAATGCGATTTGCCTGTGAAATTATAGAATTGTTAAAGAATGAATTAAATAATGATTTTATTATTGGATATAGAATGGGAGCAAATGAACCTACTATCAATGAAGGAATAGATATCGCAAAAATACTTGATAAAAAAGGTATTGACTATATTCATGTATCAGCTGGATTCAATGAAGAAAATCTTCCAAAAGTACCTGATAAGTTTCCTTGCAATGCAATTGTATTTAGTGGTACCGAAATAAAAAAATACGTTTCTATTCCTGTTATTGTTGTAAATGAAATTAAAACTCCTGAACAAGCAAAATATCTTATAGAAAAAAATATGGCGGATTTTGTAGCTGTTGGTAGAGCTCATGTTGCAGATTATAATTGGACAAACAAGGTAAAAGAAAATAAGAAACCAATTTCATGCTTGTCTTGTAAAACAGGTTGTATGAATATTTTTGCAAAGTGCCCTCGACATTTATAGAAAATTGAATTTTAAGGAGGATTTATCCTATGAAAAAAATAGTTGTTTTTGGTGGAGGAATAGGTGGTATATCTGTTCTTAAAAAATTAGAAAAATATAAGGGTGATAAATTAGATATTACACTGGTTGAACCTAAAGATTATGTTGAAGTTCCTTATGGAATGTTGAGAGCTATAGTTGATCCCCTTGATTATGGAAAGAAAGTTAGAAGAAGAATATCAGAAATAGTAAAGGTTAGACATATTCAAGCAAAATTGGTGAAATTACATAAAAATAAGGCTATTCTTGATAATGATCAAACTATTACTTTTGATTATTGTATTATTGCAACAGGATCTACTTCAAGAGGGTTTGAGGATCTAAAAATAAATTATAAACAAAGTTTTAACGAAAGAAAAAAACAATGGGAAGCTTATGCCGAACAATTAAAGAGTAAAGAAAAAATTGCAATTATTGGCGGTGGAACTGTAGGTGTAGAATTGGCTGGTGAAATTGCAGAAGCATATCCTAATAAAAAAGTTTTATTGTTTCATAATAGTGATAGAATATTGTCTCCATTATCAAAAGGGGCTAGTAAAAAGGCTCATAGAGTATTATCAGAATTAGGAGTACAAATTATTTTAAATACTCGTGCTACTATAGAAGAAAATAATAATTCTAAAGTTGTCATAGATAATTCAGGTAAAAGACATGAAGTGGATATAATATATAAATCATTTGGGAATGTCATAAATACTGATTTTTTAAAAAATAATTTTTCTAACAAGATTGATAACAAAAATCAAATTAAAGTAAACTCTTACCTGCAGATTGAAGGAGTTGAAAATATATGGGCTATAGGAGATATCAATAATGTTCCGGAAATCAAACTTGGTACTTTAGCTATTAGACAAGCAGACAGAACAGCGAGTAATATACTTAAAACACTTAATGGGAAAAAAACAAAACCATATAAACCCATTAAGGGATCTATTTCTTTTATAACACTTGGTAGAAAAAATGGAATTGCTCAATTACCATTTATTAGATTGGATTTTTTAGCATCGTATAAACAAAAAAAAGATTTATTTGTAACTGATATTCTTTATAAATCTTAAATTACAGTAGTATAGATTTGACTTTATTCTCAAAATTTGTGTAAATAATGCAAAAAGAAGTAGTAAGTTGTAAACTGTAACCATGAAATCGGACCCCAATAAAAGGTGTGACTTATTTCATGGTTTTTTGTATACTAAAAAATATAATTTATTATACTGCATCATGAAATAATTCTTTATATTTTTTATGCAGATCTAATTCGTATATATTGTCTATCTTTTCTCCTAAAAATTTCTCAGCAGAGTCAATAAATCTTTTACTGTCTCCACTAACTATATATTCAACCTTTGGATGGGTGTTATTTAAATCTTTCGGCTTAATCAGGGAAAGGTTTTTCAACAGTTCATTTGCAGTTTCATTGGCTGGATTCACTATATTTTTTTTAAAGTATTTAGCTATATTCTCTTCTACAATAGGGTAGTGGGTACAGCCTAAGATAAGGGTATCTATTTCAGGGGAAATTTGTTCTATATAAAGTTTGATTATTTCATCGGTTAAATAATTACCATAACGATCCTCCCATCCATTTTCTATCATTGGACAGATAAGTTTGCACCCTTTTTCAGTTAAAGTATGAGTTTTAGGAGCTATGACGTCAAATACATTTTTATATGCTTCCATTCTGGCACTTGCAGGAGTTAATATTACACCTATATTCTTATTTTGCGTAACTTCCAATGCTGCTCTTATTCCGGGTTCTATTACACCTATGACAGGTATGGGAAATTTATTTTTCATTGTTTTTATCGATGCGGCAGTAGCTGTATTACAGGCTATCACTATGACATCAACTTCATTTTCATAAAGAAACTCCCCTATTTTTAAACAAAGTTCTTTTATCTCTGCTTCTGTTTTATCTCCGTAGGGGGCATTCCCGTTATCTCCATAGTAGATTATATGGCTTAAAGGAACTATTTTTTGAATCTCTTTAAGAACTGTTAATCCTCCAACCCCTGAATCAAATATACCAATTTTATACATTATTTCTACCTCCATTAATAGCTTTATAAAAATTGTCATTCCATATTTAGAAAACCTGTAGACAAGACTCCTTTAAATATTATATTTAATTTTCTCCTTGTATCTTCTCAGTGCATCCTTATAAGCTATAATAAATGCTTTTTTTGAGGCTCCAAAATATAAATCATTAATCTTTTCACTTATTTTTTTTTCATCTGTAATTTTCTCTCCTACAAACAGACACTTCAAAAAATTTTTAGTTATATCCAAGACCAAAGATCCCTCTACCTCTAAGATCTCATCTGTATTAGGGTCTACTATCATGCCCAGAGCAAAAATTCCATATATTTTTGTTATAGCGGATTTCTCATGTGCCTTTCCATACCCAGATACGTATACATTTTTTTTCTTCATTTATCCCCCTTATTTTTCAAAAAAAAAGTCAGACTACTCCCTTGGGGAAGTAAATCTGACTCGAATAACTTAATATCGTATATTCTAAGATATCTTACTTTTTTATAATAGATATAAAATTTTAAAACAATTTATGACATTTTGGTTCACTTATGACTAATAATAGTTTAAATTTATGATTTTGTCAACTTTTTTATTAAATTATAATCTCCTAAAATATTCGGGTATATAGTCTTTATCTCTGACAGCTGTATTTATCTCTTCTAAAATACGCTCCTTATCCCTGTTCAGCACCCCCTCCAAACTCAGGTAGTTAGAAGCATGGTTTACCCGGAATATGGTATTATTTAATTCCAAATTTTCTATCAGAAGTTTGGTTTCCAGTAAGATCTCCTCTGGGTTCAATAACTCTACTTTATTGTTCTTCACATCGTTATAAAACTGGGTTCCTTCTTCCAACATCAGGGTCAGGAGGGAGAGAAATTTAGGCTTGACTCTGCTCAGTAGTTTAGCCGATTCCACAGCATGTTCATGGGTTAATTCTTTCCCTCCCAAGCCTGAGATGATCATTATGGAGAGTTTTATTCCGCTCTCAGATATTTTCATCAATTCCTTTTCCATCTCACCGGAAGTAATCCCTTTGTTTATTTTTTCCAAAATTTTATCACTGCCGCTCTCTATCCCTACATAGACTATATTCAGCCCCTCTTCTCGCAGGGATTTCAGCTCCTCCACAGATTTAGTCTTTAGATTATTGGCATGGGCATAGATCCCGATCCTTTTAATCTTGGGCATCTTAGCCCTGATCCGCCTGATTATTTCAATGAGGAGGCCGGTTGGGAGCAGCATTGCATCCCCGTCAGCCAGGAAGGCTTTGGTATAAAAATCATTGGTGTAGGTATCGATATCATCAAATATTTCTTCCTTGGATTTCATCCTGAATGATTTGTCCTTATACATAGAACAAAAAGTACATCTATTGTGGGAGCATCCCACGGTAACCTGTAAAATTAAACTGTTGGCCTCACTGGGCGGCCGGTATATTGCTCCTTCATAGGGCATGTGTTGCCTCCTTTTTTCATTTTCTTTTATTATATCACAAACAAATTTGTTTAACGGCAAATAAAAAAGTGGCAGAAATTTCCACCACTTTAATACTCAAAATTTTACATAATTATACAGTTTCTATGTTTGTAGCACAAGGACCTTTAGCACCTTCAGTAATTTCGAAAGTTACTTCCGCTCCCTCCTGCAGAGTTTTAAATCCTTCTTTGTTGATTTGTGAAAAATGTGCGAAGTAATCGTTCCCGTCTTCTGCCAAAATAAATCCAAATCCTTTATCATCGTTGAACCATTTAACTGTTCCTTTTAACATATATATTTCCTCCGTAAAATTTTAATACAGATAAGTTTTTCTTAAAATCCATTTAACTTTAAATCCATTCAAGGTTTTTTAACTAATGAAACTCTTGTCCTACTCTCTGTTACCATTAAATAGTATCATAATCGTTATAAAAAGTAAAGATTTATCCTAGATTATCTTTTCGAAGTTATCTGCAAATACTTTAACTAATTTAGGATCAAACTGAGTTCCTGAACATCTAATGATTTCATCTAATGCCTGTTTATTTGTACAAACTTCTCGATATGTTCTCTCGCTTGTCATTGCATCAAATGTATCAGCAATGGCAATTATCCTTGATTGTATTGGAATCTCATCAGTTTTTATTCCTCTTGGATATCCTAATCCGTCCCATCTTTCGTGGTGGCCTAACACAATAGTCGAAATATTCCTCATATCGTGACTTGAGTTTAATATTCTAAATCCTATTTCAGGATGTCCTTTTATTAAATTATATTCTTCGGAAGTTAATTTTCCTTCTTTAGTTATAATTTCGATTGGAATAATTATCTTTCCTATATCATGAAGCAATCCGGCTGTTTTCACTTCGGCAACTTCTTGTCGGTTCATTCCATAGGCTACAGCTATTTTTTCACTGATTTGAGATACGATTCTTGAATGAATCTCAGAACTCTTATCTTTCTCGTACAATGTATTCAAAATTGTTTTGATTGCGCCACTTCTCATTGAAGGTATCTCAATCAGTTTTACTCTATACATTAGATCTTCAGCAGTTCTATAAATTTCTTGAATATTTTCATGAACCTCATTCTTAGTTTCAAATCCAAATGATATTGATAACTCTATTGATTCAATAGTTATTTTTTTTGCTTCTTTGTTAATCTTATCTATAATTTTTTCAGCTTCTACTCCACTGGTGTTAGGCATTGCAACAATAAACTCATCTCCTCCAATTCTAGCAATCAAATCAGTTTCTCTACAATAATCGGAAAAAATTTTTGCTGCAGAAATAAGGAGTTTATCCCCTGCACTATGACCAAAAGCATCATTTATCAATTTTAAACCATTGATATCTGACATTACAATTGTTAGTGGATAGTTTTCAGGGATATCTAATTTACTTAGATTTTCTTCATAAAATCTTCTGTTGTGCAGGCCTGTTAGAGAATCATGATAACTTAAATAACAGATTTTTTGTTCTCTTGCTATTCTTGTTTATGGTAAAGTAAAAAGACAGCACAGTTGCAAAGTAAAATGTCAGCGTTTTAGCAATAAATAAAAAAAGACCATTGACACATATCAAATTACACTCTAATAATTTAAGTGACTAAACTAAACT